>CAZFNT010000040.1:0-14905 GCA_964520315.1 uncultured Gemmatimonadota bacterium | reverse complement strand
CGGCCCGCGTGCTCAAGGGGCTCGACCTCGGGCTGGCCACCGAAGTGCTGGCCCGATTGAAGCCGCGTCAGAGCGCGAAGATCCTGGCGGCTCTCGATCCTTCCCGCGCAGTGGAGCTTTCCACCCTCCTTTCAGGGGCGAAACTGCCCGAAACGGTGCGGGAGAAGGGGATGGCCGATGGCGGTTGACCTCCTCTCCGGAATGGTCGCGATGCTGGGGGACCGGATCGAGGGCGGTACTGAGCCCGGCGGTGCTCCGCGTGCGCGCCTGCTAGATCTCCCCGCGCCGGCGATCGAGGGCGAGACGATTCATGGAGCGCCGCACGCCCCATTCTTCGCCCGATTGCTCCAGGCATTAGAGGGGACGGAGACCGCCGCGTTGCCCGAGACCGGGAGCGGAGGCACGCCGGCGATCGAAACCTCGTGGATCCCGGACCGCGGCACCGAGGAGAGCTCCCCCTCCTGGATCGACGCGCTCCTCGAGCCGGTGGTTCGAGCAGAAGGAGGCATCCCGCGGGGCGCGATCAGCGATATCGACGCGCCGGAATCCGCGACGAATGCGATCGACAGGCGGATCGGCGCCCCCGCCCATTCGCGATCCATCCGCTACGAGGGGGTCGTGGCGGAGCTCGGAGTCCGCTCGAGAGTGGGTGGGCATTTTGGCATCCCATCTGTTCTTGAGCGGACTCCAAGAAACTCGTGGGACGCGAATCGGTGGGCTGGACTGATACCGTCGCCTTCCTCCGATCCGGCAGATCCGACGCACCGCATTCGGCGCCCTGAGGGGCTCATTCCGATAACGACGATCGGCCCGATCGATCGCTATGGGGCGGTGGTCGACGCGCTCGTGGACGCGATGAATGACGCGGCCAATGACGCGAAGTCGACTCCGGTGGAAGCGAAAGAGCGCTCCGATCAGATCGGCAAGCCGACACCGAGGACCGAGGGTGCCCGCGATCAGACGCGGACTGTCGATCGCGCCGGGGGGCAGATCGCGCGCGCGGGGACCTCCAAGACGCAGGCTCCGGAGAAACCGACCGCCACGCTGACCGAGCGCGGAGCCGGCGCGTCGAGGGAGCGCATCGCGTCGGAGCGCACGGCCCGATTCCATGCTCCCAGATCACGAAGTGCTCCCGTCGACACGGGTCGAAGCGATGCACCATCAGGAGCTTCCGACTTCAAGGATGCGAAGCCGGTCGGCGCTCCGGCCGAGTCAGTCCCGCCAACGGAGGCAAGACAAGCTGATTCGCGGCAACCCCAACCGGTTCCGGGCGACACAAAACAGGCTGCGCCGCCCCCCCAGCCGGCGCCCGCGGACGCAAGACGGACCGTCACGCCGGCGCGACAACCCACGATCCCATACGCGAAGCGCGATGCAGCGCCGATGGGAGCGACCGAGAAGAGAGCCGCGCCCGAGATCCACGAGCCGATCCAACGTGACGCTAGCGAGATAGAGATCGCCCCGACCCCGCCGGCCGCCCCCGAGCCCGCCGCGAGGTCCCGCGCAATCGAGATCGACGGCGGGAACGATGCGGTACGACGCGAGCACCATCCACGACGGGCGGCGGAATCGGCGGCTGCTCCGAAGCCGCCGGTCATTGACCACAAGCGCCGGGCCGGCGCCCCTCCGGCTGGATCAGCGCCAGCGGATGAGCGGATTCCGAACGCTTCGCCGGCCCGGATTCCCGGCGATCTTCCGCCGCGAGACGGCGCGCTCGCTCAAGCGCCGGCCGAACCCGTGGGGGAGCCGGCTGGGAACAGAGCGCGGCGAGGGACTCGATCGGCAACACCGGCAGCCCGACCAGATGCTGAGGCGCGGCCGGAGCTTGCTGGGATTGCCGGGCTGGTCGAAGCGCCTCCGCGGACCGCTCCTGCGGCCCGAGAGGCGATCCACGCTCCTCCGGCGAAAGAGGAGTCGATCGATCGTGTTGTTCGCTTCTACGCCGGCGCCGAGCCCTCGGAGCCCGTGCGCGACGAGCCGCACTCCAGCCCGCACCGGTCCGAGCGACGCGACACCTCCCTCCCCTCCAGAGGAGCGGAGCTCGTTCGCTCGAGGACGCTGCACCGACCTCACATAGCACAGCAGAGAGGCGCCCCGATCGAGCCGACGCCGGGAGTAGAGGCTCGCGCACTGACCCAGCCATCAACCGCGCCAAACATCCCCAGCGCCGGCAGCGCGGCCCCCTCCCCCCCGATCGAAACGCCCGAGGCTATCACCGTACTCACGCGGCGCCACTTCGAATCGACCCGACCGGCGCCACGCGATCCAAGACAGGTGGCACCCAAGCCGATCTTCCAGACAGCGGAACGCCCCAGCATCGAGCCCAAAACCCCGGAAGATCCCCCCCGCTCTCAGGTCGCGCAGAGCAGCCGAGGGCCGGGGCGACTCGGCGCGATCGCGCGCTTACTCAGCGCCGCACGCCGGGGCGACCCCATCTCTTCAGGCCATCGAAATCCGGTGCCGGCTCCCCCGCGGGCCGCCCCGCAGCCGACGGAAAAGGAGGGATCTTCCACCCTTGCTCGCCCGAGCGGCGAGACTCGCGCCCGCCTTGCGCCATCGCGCCCGATTCCGACCCCTGCGAGCTCCCCTCCCGCTTCCGAGTCAGCGCCTCTCCCCTCCCCCGCTGGAGCTCCGCGGTCGCCTCATGAGAGCTCTGGGATCGATCCGGGCTCCGCAAGAGCTCCTCGCCCGCTCGAGCCCCCAACACCCCTGCATGCTCCCCGAATGCAGCAGGCAGCGCCCAAGGAAACGACAGTTCCGGCACCCGAGGCCGACCAGAATCAACCGCAGACTCGGGCGACCGGCGTGTCTCAGCACGCCGCCTCGAATTGCCCCGAGTCGGCGCCCGAGCTCTCTCCCGCCGAGCCACAGCAAACACCGGCCGCAACCGAACGCCCGATCTCATCCCCATCCCAGGGCGCGCCGGCACAACCGGTCTCCGCGCCGGGCATCGATGCGCCCCACGAACCTGCCGCGCCATCCTCGCCCGACCCTCCTCCCGCTCCGAAGGCATCGCCGCAAGTTCGGCTCGATGAGCTGCTCGATACCTTCAACCGTCGCTCCGACATTCGAATCGTGCGTAGCGGTCAGGAGCTGCGTCTCCACCTCGATCCCGACGATCTCGGCCGTTTGCGAGTAGAGATCCGCTCCGACGAACAGCGCGGAGTGCAGGCGTTCATCCGCGTCGAGACCGACGCGGCCCGAATCGCCCTCGAGAGTCGCCTCGGGTCGTTGAAGGCCGTCCTGACCAGAAGCGGCATCACTTTCGGCGGCCTCGAAGTCTCCGTGGGCGGAGGTCAAGACCACCGGCCGGAGCGTCACTCGCGCCCGCGTCGCCGGACTCCGGAGACCTCGTCCGTCCTCGAGAGCGAAACCACGACCTCGACGCCTCGCCGCGCCTCCCACTCACCGGGTCAGCTCGATCTCGTCGTCTGATCCGCCACGCGAAAGGAACACACATGGAAGTCACACCCACCAACCCTAGCCCGAGCGACACAACCACACCCACTTCCCCCCAATCCTCAGATCTGGGCAAGGACGAGTTCATGAGGCTCTTGATCGCCCAACTCAGCCATCAAGACCCTCTCTCGCCGATGGACAACACCGCCTTCGTTGCTCAGCTCGCCGAGTTCTCGGCTCTCGAGCAGATGACACTCGTCAACGAGAACATCGAAGCTCAGCAGTCGCTCATCCAAGGCAACACCAACTCCCTGACGACTTCGTTCATCGGAAAAGAGGTACTCGCCTACGGAAACACGATCGATCGCGACACTTCTTCGGAGAGCCACGGCCTCACTTTCGAGCTTCAGTCAGATGCGGACGTGACGATCACCATAATGGACAGCGCGGGTTCGACCGTTCGTACGATCGAGGAGTCCGATCTGTCAACAGGAAGGAACACGGTCGAGTGGGACGGCAAAGATGGTTTTGGAAACGATCTCGTTGCCGGTGACTACACATACACCGTATCCGCTTATGCCGATACAGGGGAGCTCGTTCAGACGCAGACATTCACAACCGGCACCGTTACGGGCGTTCGCTTCGGCGGAGGGGGATCGGTGCTCTTGCTCGGCGACCAAGTCGTCTTGCTTTCAGATGTGCTCGAGATCAATGAACAGGATTCCACCAACGACGAACCACCCGAGGAGGAGATCTAAGCGATGGACCGCATCACACTCGCACGCATCACCGGCGCCGCGGCACCGACGCGGCCACCGGAGTCACGCTCGAATCCACCCCCGCTACGATCGACCGAGTTCGCCGACGCGCTGCGAAAGGAGTTGCCGGAGCCGGTCCGTTTCTCGGCCCACGCGACGGCCCGCCTTCGCAGCAGAGGCATACAGCTCACCGATCGAGATCAACAGGCACTGGAACAAGCTCGCGACGCCGTACTCCTCCAAGAAGATCGTGCCTTCGTCGTCAACATTCCGAATCGGGTGGTCGTCACCGCGCATACCAGCGCGGAAGCGCGGGCACACGTCTATACCGGGATCGACGCCGCGGTGATGATCTGACCGACTGAATCAGGGCCGGACCTCGAACCAAGCTCGAGGAGGCCCCGTCCCGCCGACCGATCGACGCGGGACACGAAGAGCAAATAGAACCTCTTTCCGAGCGCGGGCCAAGCCCAGCGCCGGAGGGCCCAATCATGTTGCGTTCTCTTTACGCCGGTGTCTCCGGACTTCGCAACCATCAAACGCGGATGGATGTGATCGGTAACAACATCGCCAACATCAACACCTTCGGCTACAAGGCCGGACGGGTGGCCTTCAGCGACATCATGTCGCAGACACTCCAGAGCGGCTCCTCACCGACCGCCGCCCGCGGAGGCATCAATCCGATTCAGGTCGGTCTCGGCATGGGAGTCAACACGGTCGGCCAGCGTTTCATCCAGGGCTCGATCGTCACGACCGGAGTGACAACCGATCTGGCGATCCAGGGCGATGCCTTCTTCATCATGTCCAACGGCGAGAATCAGTTCTTCACGCGCACCAATATGTTCCAGTTCGATGGAACAGGGCGGCTGGTCGATCCGGGAACCGGACTGGTGCTGCAAGGCAGCATGGCGGACTCCGATGGCGACCTGCTCGCCTCGCGTACTCTCGGCGACATCGCGCTGCCTTTCGGCCAGAAGTTCCCGGCCCGTGCCACTACAGAGGTCGACTGGACCGGCAATCTCGATGCTTCGGTCGATCCGATCGAGACGATCATGCAGTCGAAAGGAGTGCTTTCGATTCCGGAGGACACCGACGACATCTTCGCACTCTCCGACGGCAAGGGAGTAGCGCTCGATATCGTGCAGGGTGATCAGGTGTATTTCAACTCGCTGGCCAGCGTCGGGACTGGTGTGGATCAGCTCTACAACGGATCGGGGACGTCGCTTGGATTGCAGTTGGGGGACACGATCTACGCCTCGGGCTACTTGGGCGAGATCGCTTCGACGACGCTGGACAAGGATGACTTCCTTGCAACGACGATCGATTTCGACATCGATGTATGGGATGAAAGTGCAGAGCCCGGCTTCGTAACCTATGCCGTATCGATTCCAGCGCTCTCCGGTGAGAGCGCCTCCGACGGTGTCGACAAGATCATCGATGCGATCAAGGCTTCCGGTGCTCCAGTGGAGATGATCGACAACGGCAGCAGCTTCACAATGCGACCTCTCAACCAAACGACGCACGTGGCAATTCAGAATGGGCCTCCGCTGGACATGCCGACGATCGGCTTAGTGGGCACGGAATCCGTCACAGCCAACTTCGACGCGATCGATCTTTCGGTCGCTAATGGCACCGACAACTGGGGCGGGCTCCTCATCGCCATCGAGGCTGAGCTGGATGACCCCGGACTGGGCAACATCACGATCGAGCAGCAGGATGACGGCTCCCTTCGCATCCTGAACGAGAACGTCGCGACCGATATCACGGTCGAAATCCGTAGCGCCACCAACAACTCCGTCTTCGCCAACGCGGTCGCCGACTTGCAAGGGGAGCTAGATGCTACCGACCGCACCGGAAAGTCCGATGCGTTCACATTCCAAGCATCGTTCGTCGCGGGCGACGATTTCGCCACCCTCGACGATCTGGCCGAGGAGATCGAAAACGCGATGCTCAATGTCAGCGCTGGCGCGGCGGTCAGCGTGACGTCGGAAGGGAAGCTCTCATACTCCAATGTAACCGTTGCGGGAGTGTACGATATCCGCGAAATGGAGATGTCGGTCTCTCCGTCCGACCGCAACGTCTTCGAGCGAGCGCTCGGCCTCGACGGTGAGGATCTGCTGGTCGACGCGTCGTTCCTCTCCGATCGCTTCCTGATCGCCGCCGAAGAGGACAACGATCTGGTCGATCTGTACTCGACCAACGGCGAGCATCTCGGCCTGAGCGTCGGCGATTCAATCGAGATCGATATCATCAAAGCGGGCGAGCCGATGCAGACCCTCAAGCAGCGGATCGGCACCGATATCGAGACCTACGAAGAGCTGGCCGAGCTGATCGAAGACAGCCTGGTCATCGAGAGCGGCGCCGGCGTCGAGATCCAGTCGAACGGTGCACTCTACATCGTGGGGGATCCGGGAGAGGCGAACTCTCTCGACTCGATCACGATCAGTGAGTCGGGCAACTCGGTGCTATCCGACGCCCTCTCGTTCAACACGATCCAAGAGGCGAAAGACGCGATCACCACCAGCTCGGTGGTGACCTACGACTCGCTCGGCAACACTCACACCGTGATTCTCACTTTCAAGAAGTCCGAGATCGATAACTACTGGACCTGGGAGGCTTCTCTCGACACCGAAGCCTCTCTGCTGCGCGGCGGCACCGGCAGCATCTCCTTCAACTCCGACGGTTCACTCGCGAGCTTCGCGTCCGACGATGGGGCGCCGCTCACCTACGAACCCAATACAGGCGCCGAGACGGTGATCGTGGCCTTCGACGCCGGCACGCTGGGGGAACTCGATGGCATCAGTCAGTTCTCGGCGGCTTCGACCGTCGTGGCATCGAACCAGGACGGCTACGGAAAAGGAGATCTGGCCTCGATCACCATCGACGAGATGGGCGTGATCACCGGTCACTACACAAACTCGATCTCCAAAACACTGGCCCAGATCTTCCTGGCCACCTTCAACAATCCCACGGGCCTCACGAAAGAAGGAGACAACCTCTACGCAGAAGCCGCGAACTCGGGCGATGCAGTGATCGGGACCGCTGGCGCGCCGATCAGCGCGTCGATCATCTCCGGCGGGCTGGAGCAGTCGAATGTCGACCTGGCCGCGGAGTTCACCGACCTGATCACCACCCAGCGTGGGTTCCAGGCATCGACGCGGGTCATCACGACTTCCGATGAGATGCTCGTGGAAACGGTAAACCTCAAGCGTTAGTCCACACTTCTCAACCAAAGCACGGGGGCCTCCGGCGCATCGCCAGGAGGCCCTCGTTGTCATGTATCCGCCAAAGCGGCCGAATAGACGAAGGAATGGGCTCTTGCGCCGGGCGGCGGTCGCCGTCGCGCAAGGCCGAAACCGCAACCCCGGCAGAGGATCGCTCGCCCCGTGGACATCTCCACAATCTCAGGCCTGGTCACCGCCGTATCGCTCGTCGGTCTCGCCATCTTCATGGGTGGCGGAGCGTTGGGGTTCATAAACGTCCCATCCCTCTTGATCACCGTTGGCGGTGGACTCGCCGCGACCATGACCGCTTTCCCCCTCCCCAAATTCCTCGGGGCCATGGGCGTGGTGAAGAACGCGTTCTTCTCCAAGCCTCAGTCATCGATCGAAGTGATCAAGCAGCTCGTCGAGTTCGCGAAGAAGGCCCGCAGAGAAGGAATCCTGGTGCTCGAGCAAGAGGCCGAAGGGATCGACGACCACTTTCTGCGCAACGGAATCGAGCTCGCCGTCGATGGCATGGAGCCTGAGCTCATCCGATCGATACTCAACACCGATCTCGCATATGTCGCCGAACGACACCGTGTCGGCGCCGCCATATTCGGAAAGCTCGGCGATTACTGCCCCGCCTTCGGCATGATCGGCACGCTCGTCGGCCTGGTGCAGATGCTCCAGAACATGAACGACCCCGCCGCCCTCGGACCCGGCATGGCCACGGCGCTGCTGACGACTCTCTATGGCGCGATCGTCGCCAATGTTATCGCACTCCCGATCAAAGACAAGCTCGAGGCCCGTTCCGAGGAGGAGGTTCTGGTCAAATCGCTGATGCTGGAAGGGGTGCTGTCGATCCAATCCGGCGACAACCCGCGCGTAGTCGAACAGAAGCTGAAGAGTTTCCTCTCCCCCACACTTCGGGCTCACGAAGTAGGTACCGAGTGAGTCAACGAGGGACCGAGCGATCCCATGGCTGAACCGGGACAGAAGAAAGAAGAAGGTGGTGCACCGAAGTGGGTCGTTACCTTCGCCGATCTGATGAGCTTGCTTCTTGCCTTCTTCGTGCTCTTGCTCTCTTTCTCTTCGATCCAAGAGGCGAAGTTCAGGGAGCTCGCCGGTTCGCTCAAGGGAGCGTTCGGCGTGCTCGGCTCGCCAACGGCGGTGAGCATCAACAAATCCCCGCCGCGATCATCGATCGCCACCGTTCAGATCCAGCAGCAACTCGTTCAGCGACAGATCGAAGAGCTGGTGAGCCAGTCCGACAGCCTGGGCTCGGCCGTCGAGATCGACGGCCAGGGCGGAGAGCTGCGGATCAAGCTGAGCGAGCGCCTGCTCTTCCCTTCCGGCAGTGGCGATCTACGCGCCGAAGCCTCACCGGTTCTGAAGACGCTCGCTTCACTCCTCGCCACCGCCGATGGCGAGGTCGACATAGAAGGCCACACCGACAACCGTCCGATCCACACTCTGCGCTACCCGTCGAATTGGGAGCTCTCCTCGGATCGAGCCATGGCGGTGCTCCGTTCTCTCGAACGTCTCGGTATCTCACCGGTTCGAATGAGCGCCACATCTTTCGGCGAATTCAGGCCCTTGGGTCCGAACGACACACCGGAGAACCGGGCGAGAAACCGCAGAGTGGAGCTGCGGGTTCTTATGGACGACAAGCTCGGCACGCCCGAGTTCTTGAACTCCGTCACCACATCGAGCTCCAGCTAAGGGTCCGCGAACCGGAGCGATCATGCCTGAAACAACGGAAAAGCCGGAAGCCGAGCAGAAAGCTCAACCCAAGGCCGAGAAGGCCAAGGGGGGGACAGCGCTACGGCTTCCAATGATCCTGGGTGCCGTCCTGCTCGCGCAGGTCGCCATCTCGTACGCGTTGATCTCGCAGGTACTCTTTCGCATTGACAGCAGCGCCCCACCAGAAGAGGAAGAGGCAACCGTCGTCGATGCGAAGGAGGAGATGGGGAGCGTCTTCTTGATACCGGAGCTCGTAGTCAATCCCTCTGGATCGAAGGGGGGAGCGCCACGCTACATCAAGTGCGGTTTCGGTATCGAGGTCGATACAGAGGCCGGATACGCTGAGCTGGAAACCCGCCAACCACAGGTTCTGGACACGCTCATCAGGATTCTCACCTCGAAAACACTGGAAGAGATCGATACGCCACAAGAGAAGGACCTCGTCCGGCTCGAAATCAAGGAGCAGCTAAACGATCATCTGATCGCCGGTGAGGTTACCCACGTCTTCCTGACCGACTTCGTCATTCAGTAGCGCTCTTCGAAAGCCAACAATGCCAACCGATGCCGACAACAAAGTCGACGCGATGTCGCAGACCGACATCGACTCGCTAGTCGACAGCTTCGAGGAACAAGAAGAGGTCCTCGATGCGACGGGCGACTCCATGGATGAGGATGGCGAAGGCGGCAACGCGTACGAGTACGATTTCAAGCGCCCAAATCGAATCTCCAAGGATCAGCTCCGAACACTTCTATCGATCCACGACAGTTTCTCCAGACTTTACTCTACCAGCCTGTCTTCGATTCTGCGATCGTTCATCGAGATCCAGATCGAGTCGATCGACCAGTTGACCTACTCGGAAGTGATCATGTCGCTTCCGAACCCGACCTCGCTCTTCGTCTTCGATGTCGATCCGCTCGAACGGAAGGGTTTTCTCGAGATCAACCTCCCCTTGGTTTTCTCGATCGTCGATCGCCTCTTTGGGGGACGGGGCCGCAGCATCGATTCGAGCAGAGAGCTCACCCACATCGAAGATGCGGTGAGTCGCCGCATCGTAGATCGCGCATTCGAAGACCTCACGACTGCCTGGGCACCCTTCTACGACCTCAAGCCGAGGCTTCACTCCACCGAGTCGAACCCGCGATTCGTGCAGATCTCGCTTCAGAACGACATTGTTCTCTTCCTCTCCTTCAAGGTCATCATGGAGGAGAGCTACGGTCTGCTCTCGCTCTGCTTTCCCTACCTGCTTCTCGAACCGATGCTCACCCATCTGTCGAACACCTCATGGTTCGTCTCGAATCTGAGGGGCCAGACCCCGGGAGAGGAAGCGCTCCTCAATCGAGAGACCTCGAACACGATGCTCGACATCAAAGCGGTGGTTGGATCGACGAACGTGGCAATGCGCGATTTCGTGCAGTTGGAGCCGGGCGATGTGATCCGTCTCGACCAACCGGCGAACGATCCGTTGCAGGTTCTCGTCGGTGACCGCTTGCGATACAAAGGCAAGGCTGGACTGATCGGAACACGAAAGGCGGTTCAGATCGACGAAGAGATGCTCCCGGACGACCTGGACGACGACACCGAAACCGAGCCCATCCAAACGAGCCCCGACGAGGACGCGTAGGAGAACACGATGGCCGAAGAAGAAACCACCCAAGACGAAATCGAGGATGCCGCCACCTCGGAGGATGAGCTCAGTCCGGATGAAGTCGAGAGCCTGATGGCCGAGAGCGGCGAAGGGGAGGGCGGTGACGACCTCCTAGCTCAGCAAGAGGCGGACATGTTGGGCGTCATGGAGGAAGATGCCACGGGTTCCGACGATGCATCGGTGTACGCGACACCGATGAAGCTCGAGCCGCTCGACGAAGGGAGCGATCTCGCGAAGAGCCCGAACATCGACCTGGTGCTCGATGTGCATCTTCCTGTCGTTGTCGAGCTTGGTCGCACACGAAGACTCGTCAAAGAGATCTTGCAGCTACAGCGAGGATCGGTCATCACGCTCGACAAGATGGCAGGAGAACCGGCGAATCTGGTGATCAACGGGATCGTGATGGCCCTGGGCGAGATTGTCGTAATCGACGACAACTTCGGAATAAGGATCACCAAGATGGTGAGCCGACTCGACCGCCTGCAAGGCAGCTCGCTGGATCAATGAGCACCTGGAGCGATAGCACGAATGTGGCGTTCACCGCCACCGAGCATCTATCGCTCTGGGGGCCGGTGTTGCGCATTCTCGCCGTCACCGCGCTCTTCGTCGTGCTGCTCCTGGCGATCCGCCGTTGGCTTCCGGTGCTCGCCCCCAATGCTCTTTCGCGACTGCGCAGCCAGCCTTTCGCGGAGGTGATGGGCCGGCAGTTCTTGGGCCCTCGCAAGGCGTTGCTGCTGGTTCGCGTCGAAGGCAGACGTTTCCTTCTATCGGAAACGGGAGACGGGTTCCGCTTGGTTACCGAGTTGGGCGATGAGCCCGAGCGCTTCGACGATTCACTCCGGCGGGCCGCCGGCAAGGAAGCCGACTAGTGCGCGCGCGGATCCTCGTTCTGCTTCTTCTGGCCTCCAGCGCCCTCCTGGCTGCCCCGGATGCGCTCGGTCAGACCGCTCTGCCCTCGATTCAACTCGGTATCGGAACCAGCGACGCTCCGGAAGATGTCGCCACAACTATCCAGGTCATCCTAGCGCTGACGATCCTCTCGCTCGCTCCCGCCATTCTCATTCTCACAACCTGTTTTACGAGGCTCCTGATCGTCTTCGGCTTCTTGCGGCAGGCATTGGGAACGCACCAGATGCCACCCAATCAGGTGCTGATCGGACTGACTCTCTTTCTCACCCTCTTTATCATGCGTCCGGTCCTGACCGAGATCCACGATGGGGCGCTTCGCCCCTATCTCGATGGCGAGATCACACAGAGCGAGGGGTTGGCAATAGCCCAGGAGCCTATCAAGCAGTTCATGTTGCGGCAGACACGAGAGAAAGACCTCGGTCTCTTCGTCAAGATCGGAGGTTCCGACCGGCCCGCCAACGCCGAAGACCTGAACTTCTCGACGATCGTACCAGCCTTCGTCGTCTCGGAACTGCGCATCGCCTTCCAAATCGGCTTCGTGCTCTACATCCCATTCCTCGTCATAGACATGGTGGTCGCCTCGGTCCTCATGTCGATGGGAATGATGATGCTGCCACCGGTCATGATCTCGCTGCCTTTCAAGATCTTGCTATTCGTTCTAACCGACGGTTGGTTCCTCATCGTTCGCTCTCTGGTGAGTAGCTTCTCATGACCGAGGAGTACGTCATCTCGCTGGCGCGACAGTCACTTCTGCTTACGCTCTTTCTGGCATCTCCGATGCTCGTTCTCGGGCTCACGGTCGGAGTGGCAATCAGTGTGTTCCAGGCCGTTACGCAGATCCACGAGATGACACTGACTTTCATCCCGAAGATCCTCGCGGTCGTTGGGGCGTTGATCGTCTTTCTTCCATGGATGATCTCACTGATAGTGGGGTACACTACAGAACTCTTCGAATCGATCCCACGACTGGTGTCGTGAGATGGATGCTCTGTCGCTCTTCGAGTGGACCTCGGGACGCTTCATCCTCGTCTTCATGCGGCTGGCTACATTGCTCGCGCTGGCGCCATTCTACGGATTCAAGAACGTCTCTGTACGGGTCCGCATCGGTCTCGCCGTCCTCATCGCACTGATCCTCACCCCGGTCGTCGACGTGCCGGATCTCGAGGAGAGCCCGCTCTCGCAATTCGCTCTGCTCGGACTCAAAGAGACCGCTGTCGGGGGGTTCCTGGGCTTCTCTCTTTCTATCCTCTTCGCTGCGTCGCAGTTCGCGGGGCATATCGCCGGCTTTCAGATGGGGCTCGCCATGGCGAATACCGTCGACCCACAGGGCCAAGTGTCGCTCTCGGTAGTCGGCGAATTCTTCTACGTCTTCGCGGTTCTGCTCTTTCTCGTGCTCGACGGCCACCTCTTCGTGCTCAGAACGATCGCACATTCTTTCGAGCTCGTTCCGGTCGACGCGTTCTCGCTCAACGGTGGAGCGATGCGCCACATGGTTCGACTGACAGCGGATCTCTTCGGCTTGGCGGTGCAGCTCGCGGCACCGGTGATCGCGGCACTCTTCGCGACATCGGTGACGCTTGGGTTGATCGCGCGAACCGTTCCGCAGATGAACGTGTTCATCGTGGGATTCCCGATCAAGATCGCGCTGGGTTTCCTCGCCTGTATTCTGAGTGTGCCCTTCTTCGCGCATGCGTTCGGTACCGCTTGGTCGGCTCTGCAACGCGACGCGGTGACCCTACTCGCCGCTCTCTCGGGAGTGTGAGCCATGGCCGAGCAGGGCGCCCAAGAACGCACAGAGCAAGCAACACCGAAGAAGCTCGAAAAAGCGCGTGGCGAAGGGCAGGTTTCGAAGAGTACCGAGCTCAACTCGGTCGCGGTGCTATTCGCGGCGGTGTTGGCAATCTGGGCCTTTGGCGAGACGTCGATGGAGCAGCTCGGCGACCTGATGCGCCTGGTCTGGGTTCGCGCTCCCGAGATCGACGTGGTCGAGATCGCCACTCGCAAGGGAGCGATCGCAGGATTCGGTTTCCTCGGCCTGGTAGCGGGTCCATACATGGTTGTGCTCCTGCTGGCGGGACTCGGCGTCAACATCGCGCAGGTGGGCTTCGTCGTGTCGGGCAAATCGATTCAGCCAAAACTCGACAAACTGAATCCGATCAAAGGGTTCGGGCGCTTCGTCAACAAGCGCGCCATGATGGATCTCTTCAAGTCGCTGGCCAAGATCGGGCTGATGGGCGGGATCGGCGTGTGGACCGTGCGCGGGTTTCTCGGATATGCCCCGAGTCTCGCGAACTCGGATCTCCATCACCTCTTGACGCTGACGAGCGAGTTGATCGGCACGCTCGTTATCCGCATTCTGGTCGCCCTGGTGATTCTGGCGATTCTCGATTTCGCGTTTCAGCGGCATCAACTCGCCCAAGATCTCAAGATGACGCGGCAAGAGATCAAAGACGAGATGAAGGAAACCGAAGGCGATCCCCATCTGAAGAGCCGAATTCGCAGGATCCAGCAGGAGATGTCGCGCCGGCGCATGATGAAAGCCGTGCCGGACGCGGATGTTGTAGTCACGAACCCGACTCATTACGCGGTCGCGCTGAAGTACGACGCTCCGAATTGCCCCGCCCCGATCGTTGTCGCCAAGGGCGTCGATCTGCTGGCGCTGAGGATTCGAGAGATCGCGGAAGAGGCGGGAGTGCCGATCGTCGAGGATCAGGCGACCGCCCGCGCCCTCTACTCGACTGCCGAGGTCGGCGAGTCGATCCCCCGAGATCTCTACGGAACGGTCGCCGAGATCCTCGCCCTGGTCTACCGCAGACAGAAGGCCGCGCGCTCGTAGTCTCATTGTTTTAGACGATTTGCCGATTCCAAAGAGGCGCCGTATCGACCGGCGCATCCGGAGGCAGAACACTGGGCCCGAATCTCGTCAAGGCGCTGATCGAGCGAAGCGACATGCTGATGGCGATGGGGATGCTCGCCATCCTCGCCGTCATGATCGTGCCGATCCCGCCGATGGCGCTCGACCTGATGCTATCGCTCAGCATCACCTGCAGTCTCGTGGTGTTGATGATCGCGCTGTACACGGCCGAGCCGATGGAGTTCAGCGTCTTCCCGGGCCTTCTGCTCGTTCTGACCCTCTTTCGGCTCTCGCTCAATGTGGCATCGACTCGCCTGATCCTCGGCACCGCCAACGCGGGGCAGGTCATCAGCGCATTCGGCAGCTTCGTCGTTCAGGGAAACTACGTCGTCG
>CAZFNT010000039.1:10124-15178 GCA_964520315.1 uncultured Gemmatimonadota bacterium | reverse complement strand
ATCAACACCGCCCTCTCGGCCCCATGCTGCCGGCGAGCGGCTCGCACGGCACTCAGAAATGGCTTGCTGATCTTGATCATCTCCACCTCGGCGGAGGCGTGAGAAGGCTCGAGTGATAGAAAGGCGGGCGCGCACAGACGCGCCATATCTTCGAGGAAGCTGAGATCTTCGACCGTGAAAGCGTGAGGCTCCCGACTGTCGAAGTAGATGGCCGCGACCGATCGCCCCCTGCACGTCGGATGCGGAACCGGCACACACAGGATAGACTGCAGACCGAGCCGAGTAACGCTTGCAGCCCCGAGATAGTCGCCGCTTTCGGGCGCTTTTCGCAGCAGCAACGACTGCCCGCTCTCGATCACGGAGTTCATGACGGTCCGGCTGACCTCCATGCGAATCGGGGCGTTGAGGTTCGATGTCTGAACCGTCAATGTCCCGCCCACGGTCTCGACCGCGGCGGCGCGCGGCACCAGATCCCAGTCGAGCCCGCTCTCCTGCAGCGCTAAAGAGCAGAGCTTTCGAGAGAAGCTCGTCTCGCGGACTATCCGGAGCGGCCCCGAGCCTCCTTCCGAACTTCGATGTCAACGCCTCGACGAACTTCTCTTGCCTCTCCGAATGGCGATCCGCATTCTTCATCGGTTTCTCCCTCTGCCCCTCGCGAAACGAGCCTTGCCATACACTCGCTCCACAAGATGGCGGTTTGCGCGGAAACGCGGATTTCAGGAAACTATGTAATTATCGAATAGCTGATTCTGAAGTTTGCCGCAAGGGTGAAAGGGCTCGGCTCAATCGCAGGGCTCCTCCCCGAAGGCCCCCACGGCGCAGATCCGCACGACCCGCGTGCCCGCGGGCAGCTGCAGCTCGACCTCGTCGCCGCACGTTCGCCGATTCAGCGCCTTTCCCAGCGGCGAGCCCACTGATACGTACGACCTTTCTGGATCGGCCAGCTCGTTCGGCACCAGGTGCACCGTTCGGCTCCGCTCCTCCGGCAGCTCAGCGATCCGCACGGAGCGCAGGAGGGCAGCCTGGTCCCTCCTACAGCGAACACCGTCGATGGCGGCCACCGAACGCACCCGCGGGATCAGCTCCAGAAGCAACCCCTCGACGTAGGCCTTTCGCTCTTTCGCCGCATCGTATTCCGCGTTCTCGCTCAGATCACCGTGCGCCGCCGCGGTCGCGAGCTTCTTTGGTATCTCTATCCGCAGCTCCCGCTCAAGTGCCTTGACTCTTCCATGGAGTCGCTGGAGCATCTCCTTTGCGGCCGGGATCTCTTCGATCCTCAGCTCGAGAAGGTCCGGATCGACTGCGGGTGTCTCCACCGGGGTCCGCGCGGCGACCGGAGTGGATCGTTTGCGGGGGGTGGATTTCTTCGCGGCGGTCTTGCGGACCAGACGCGCGGCGGTCTTCGGCCGGCCCAGGCTGAGATCTCGGCGGCGGGCATCGTAGCAAACACCGCCCTCACCCCGAGCGATCGCTTCTCGCACATTCTCGAACCACGCGTTCCACTCCTCGGCGCGCAAGAGCGACTGCGCGGTGAGCTCCGCTTTGAGTCCGAGATCGGTGAGCCTGCCGGTGTGGCTGCGCAGGTACTCCTCGACCACGGCCAGTGGCTCTCGAGCGGCAGCCTCGCGCAGCTCCGCTCGCCGGAAGCCAACCCTCACTGGCCATGAGCCGGCGGGAATCCGCTCGTGTCGCTCCGGGTCGAGCGCTTCTCGCGTGCGGCGGCCGTTGGCGGCCTCGAGTGTCAGCTCCCGCCCGTCGCACGATTCGACGCGCCAGTACTTCGCGCGATCGGTCCGCACGAAGGTCCCCGGCCGCCAGAGGATGGCCCGCTCGATCCGGCTCACCTCCTCCGCGGCATCGCCGGCCCCGGCGGCCCGAGACATCTCCCGCGCCCGATCCGATACCTCTGATCCGAAGAGCGCGACTAGGGCCGAACCGGCAAGATCCGCGGCGGAAGAATCCAGCTGCCCGGTCGTCAGAGCAACGTCACGCACCAGCTCCCAGACCCGCTCAGGCTCTCCCGCTTCGTCGAGTGCAAGAGCGACGAGGCCGGCATACGCGGCCGCGTCTTTGCCGCGACGGGCGATTCGCCCGCAGAACTCCACGATCCGGGGGACGTCCTCCGCGGCTCCCCCCTCGCAAACCAGCTCGAAAAAGAGCTCGATTTCGTCGTCGCCGCCTCGTGCACCCACATGCTCGATCGCGCCTATGAGAAGCTCGCGCGCTACCTTCAGGTCCCCCCCCGTCTCAGAGAGCGCACGGGCTACGTCGAGGCGATACCGGGCCGGCACTCCCTCGGGATCTCGCTCCCCCATCTCTCCGCCCAGCCGCGCGAGCTCCTCGCCGCGGCCCAGTCGGCTCCTGGCTCTCAGCAGCGCGGCGGCGTGGGGGCTCAGTGGATCGTCCCCCCCCACGATGATCGCGGCCACCTCGAGCAGCTCCCAGAGGCCGTGGCTCGCCAGCTCGTCCAGGCTCGCACGGATCAGTCCTTCCCCCTCCTGGCCGGCCAACATCCCGCGCCCCAAGACCGCGAGAAAGCCGTCGTTCTGAATCGGCAGGCGTGCGGCTTCGCCCTCGTCGTCGGCCATCGCCGCAATCGCCTCTCCGGCGCGCGTCAATTCTCCGACGCTGAGCCGGTCGACGGAGCGAGTCCAGTCCACATCATTCAGCAGGTCTTTGGTCGAATCGGTCATGGCCCTCTCTGGATCTGTGTGCTTGGTGTCCCGCGCCGGAATCAGCGGATGAGCAGAATCGATCGCGAAGTGCTCTGAGCCGGTCCGGTCAATCTTGCCACATATCGCCCGGAGGGCGAGGGCTGCCCTCGATCGTCTCTGCCGTCCCATTCCACGGCATGGCTTCCCGCCGGCAGTGATGAGCTCATCACGGTGCGCACCCGCCGGCCTGCCGCATCGTAGATCGCGAGCGAGAGCTCGCCCCCCGAGGTCTCGAAGGGCAACCTCGTGTGGGGGTTGAAGGGGTTGGGTCGGTTTTGCAGGAGCCGCAGCCGCGCGGGGGCTGCCTCGGGAGGCCCACTCTCGCCTATCCCGGTGGCCGGCTCACGCTCCTGCCAGCTCGTTGTCGCCTCGGTTCTCGCGGAGAAACGACTCGACAAGCGCTCCCCCACGCTCTCGTTGCCGGCTGGAAGACGAACATTCCAGGTCTCGGTCGGAATGACCGCACCGAAAGGCAGCCCTTTCACCCAATTGGCCCACTGCCCCCACTGGATCCCGTCTCCCGTCTCGGGCCAACGCGTCTCCTCACAGCCGTCGCAGTAGTAGCTCGAGTGATCGTCGCCGGGGATCTCCCACGGGTCCTGAATCGTCAGAGCCCCTCCGGCGCTGGGGCTGACCCACTCGTGGAAAGTCGCCGGGGCATCGATCAGCCTGATCCCATCGGCATCGACCGTGTCGATCAGCGACACTCCCGCCTCTCCCGCGTCGCTGTAGTAGACCAGATCGTCGATCTCGGGATTCGCGTCGCCGATCCAGAGCATATGCCGCACATCGGGGAAGATAATCTGATTCACGATCGTCTCGACAACCACCATCTGGCGATAAAAGTAGACGGTGCCGTCCATCATGTCGATGAAGCCGGCTAGAGACACTTTGAAGCTGTTGATCACCCGCACCGGACCGTCGATCGGCTCACGGCCGCCGTAGCTCACCGTTCCGTCGTCTTCGGTAAGCCATGGCAGAATCAGGCTCGGCTTGGCGCGGTACTTTACGCGGTCATAAAGATCGACGCCATTTCCACCCATCGATTCCGAGATGATCAGATCGAGCAACAGACCCGGATTGCCTTCCGCAAAACGCTCCAAGTACCGATCGCTCTCGATCTGGAATGGATCGAAAGACACCATTCCGACGTAATCGTCCGGCGAAGCGGGCAGTCCGTCTCCCGTGAAGAGATACACCCACCCGCTTCCTCCCGCTCCCACAGGATCGATCAGCTCGATTTCGTACCGGCAATTGTCCGCCCCCTCGATCCACGTCATTCGGTCGACACGATCGCCGACGTCTTCCTGCATCAAGACGACCGAGTCGTTTTCGTCCAACACTCCGGGTTGATCGTCCTCTTCGAAGAGCCGACCCATCGGCCCCCGCTCGTCGATCTGCAAGGGAGCGGAGCGAAATGCACCATCCCTCCATGCGAAAAGATGTATCGAGTTCACGCCACGCCCCACGAGCTCCACGAGATCGGCGCCCCGAAGCTCCAGCGGCTCCTCCGGCCTGGCCAGCGTCGACTCCTCCAGCACCGCCGAGCCCGCGGATCTGGCCAGACAGAGCGCGAAAAGGCCGGGCAGGAAGGGAGAACGAGACATCGACTACTTCAGCAGAAGCATGCGCCGGGATTGCTGATCGCCCCCGGCCGCGATGCGACAGGTGTAGATACCCGAAGGCTGGGCTCGCCCCGCGTCGTCGTTGCCGTCCCACACCACGGCGTGATCTCCGGCCGGCAAGAGCGCGTCGACCAGAACGCGGACTCTGCGGCCGGCCAGATCGTACACGTCGAGCCGAAGGGTGCCCGCCTGCTGGGGAACGAAGAAGTCGATCTTGGTTCTCGGATTGAAGGGATTCGGTGCATTCTGCTCGATGCGAACCCCTGCCGATCTCGGCGCTCGATCGATTGCATCTTCGATGCCGTCGGGGTACTGCCACGCCGTCGAAATCGTCACTCGGTTGAAGTAGCGCTGCGCGAACTCCTGCCCGTGGCTTCCGTCACTATAGGGTGGCAGACGCCAATTCCATGACTCCAGCTCGAAGGGATCCGTCGTGAATGCGATCCGCTTCAGCCATGTTCCATTCTCGCCCCATTTGGTGCCGTCCCCCGTCTCCGGCCAGGCTTCCTCTTCGCCACAGGCATCGCAGTAGTAAGAAAACGCCTCTTCCGCCGGGATCACGCTGTTGTCCTGAACGCTGAGCGATGCCCCTTGTGTAGGACTCACGAGCTCCTGGAAGGTGAAAAGGTCTCCGATGGCTCTCAGACCGTCTCCGTCGATCGTGTCGGCAAAGGTAGCGGCCGACTCCGGGCCACCGCCGCGGTTGTCGTAATAG
>CAZFNT010000039.1:7345-10114 GCA_964520315.1 uncultured Gemmatimonadota bacterium | reverse complement strand
AGATGAAATCGGTCATGTCCGGATTCAGGTCGGTGAGCCAGAGCATCCTCTTCGCCTCGGGAGCCCAGAGCTGAAAAACCTTGTTGCGTGTGATCGACATCTGGCGATGGTAGATCACCTGTGTGTTCGAGATCGCGAACCCGATGACCGGCATGGTGACATTGTACGCGTGAACAACACGAACTGTACCGTCTTTGTAGTTTCGGTTTTCCGCGATGCCGTCTTTCTCGGTTTGCCAAGCTACAAGCGGTCCGAGCTTGACGCGGAACTTCATGCGGTCGTAGAGATCGACACCGGTTCCGTTCATCTCCGGCAAGAGATAGAGATCGTCCATCGCGCCGGGAATGCCGGGCAAGTACTCCTCGCCGTATCGATCCGATGCGACATGGAAGGGGTCGTCCACCAAAACATCGACGTAGTCGTCGCCGGAGAGCGGCAAATCGGAACCCAGGAAAAGGTAGACCCACCCTTTCTGATCCTGGTTCAGTGGATCGGTGAGCTCGATCTGGTACCGATTGTCGGGATCGACATTCGCGTGGTCGAGCCACTCGCCGGTTCCGACGCTGTCCCCGACGTCCTCCAACATGAATACGATCTGATCGTTGTCGTCGACGAATCCGGTTATGGCGTCGTCGCTGAAGTACGCTCCCCCCGCTCCTCTCTCGTCGACTTGGAAGTTCACGGGCTGGAACTGGCTCCCGTCCCATGCGTAGAGGGCGAAGTCCTCGACACCGGTCCCGATCAGATTGGGAACGGACGAACCTTCCATCTCGATCGGCTCTTCCGATCGTCCGATCGTTGCTTCACCGACGATCGATGCGGGCGCGGCGGTCGAGAGGGCGATGATTCCGGCGATTGTGAAAACGGTCTTGAAAGACATGCTGGATCTCCTCAGGCGGTGCGGGAGGATACCAGGATCCGCCCCGGACTGAAATCGGGGTAGACTCCGCCGACTATTCGCCACCCACCTCGAGGTCGGCGAAAGAGCAACTCCCCGGCTTTCGCCGATCGGCCGGACCTACGGCACATCTGGGCGCAAACCCGGAGAGTCGTTCTTTCGCCGACCCTTTGGACTCTCGTAATGCGCTCAAGAAGGATCATCGCCCTGGTCGCACTCGCGATCGTCTTCGCCGGAGCGCTCTCCCTGCGCCGGAGCCGGAGCAACGCCGACGGGAAAACACCAACCGCGAACGTGAAACGAGGCTCCTTCATTGTCGACATCTCGGAATCGGGAGAGATCGAAGCTACGAAATCGATGGCGATCTCGTCGCCGCGCGTCGGCGATTGGGGATCGCGTCCTCAAATCACCTGGCTGGCCGAAGAGGGCGCGCAGGTCGCGAAAGGGGACGTGATAGCACGCTTCGACCCTTCCGGGCTCGAGAAGCACATGTTCCAGACCGAAGCGGAGCTCGAGATCAAAGAGGCGAGCCTAACGCGGGCGAAGGCGTCGCAGGCGGCCACGACGGCGGAGCTCGAAGCATCGGTACTGAACACCGAGGCGTCGCATGAGCTGGCCAAGCTCGCGCTCGATCAGCTCCGATTCGAACCGGCGGTGAAGCGGCGTGAGGGGGAACTTCGATTCGCACAGGCCGAGAACAATCTGGCGCAGGCCCGCGCCAAGGTCTCGTCGCAACGGATCATCGACACCGAAGAACTCCGGCGGATCGAGCTCGAAAAGGAGCAGGCGAGCGCCGAACTCGAGAAGGCGCGCCAAGATCGCGCCGCCCTCGACGTGCAAGCCCCTGCGGATGGCCTGATCGTATACGAGCGCAACTGGAATACGGGCAACAAGTTCCAGGTGGGTGACACGCCGTGGCCAGGCCAGGCGATCATCGGGTTGCCAGATCTCTCGGAAGTACGCGTCAAGACACAGGTCAACGAAGTCGACATCTCCAAGCTCGAAGTCGGCCAATCGGTGAGGATCCGGCTCGACGCATTCGAGAGACCGGTCTTCCCTGGAACGGTCTCCGATGTGGCCACCTTGGGGCGGCGCAAGGAGGATGGCTCCGAGGTCAAGGTGTTCGACGTGAACGTGCTGATCGACACGACGGCGGCGATCCTCAAGCCAGGGATGACCGCGTCGTGCGAGATCGTGGTTCGCGAGATCGAAGACACGCTGACGATCCCGATGGACGCCGTTTTTCGAGAGGGAGAGCGAACAATCGTTCATCGGGCCGACGGGTCGAAGTGGGAGGTCGTGCCGATCGAGCTAGGCGCGCGGAACGAAGATCGCGTGGTCGTCGCTTCGGGGGTCGGCGAAAACGAGGTAGTGGCGCTGATCGACCCGCGGGCACCGGAGGATCTGAAGAGCGCCAAGCTGGACGCGCTTTCCAGAAATGGAGCGAATTCGGCGCCGAGTCCGGCGAGCCGCCAGCGCCGCTCGCGGCGAAGGCACTGACCAAGCGATGCCGTGGAACGAGATCCTGCACGTCAGCCTGGAGGGTTTGCGCTCCCACAAGATGCGCACCCTCTTGACCGCTCTCGGGATCATCTTCGGGGTCGGCGCGGTGATCGCGATGCTCTCGATCGGCGAAGGGGCACGGAACGAGGCGATGCGCAAATACGCCTCGCTCGGCGTGGAGAATATCCTCGTTCGGTGCCCAGAGCGCAGCGACAGAGAGCTCGACGCCGATCGGGCTCGATTCTCACGCGGTCTCTCGGAGCGCGACGTGGCAACACTGAGGGCTCTGGTCCCCGGTGGCGTCGCGGTGAACCCGCAGACCGAGCGCACGCGCGAGGCTCGGCGAGGCGACCGCTCCCTCCGAACGA
>CAZFNT010000039.1:0-7335 GCA_964520315.1 uncultured Gemmatimonadota bacterium | reverse complement strand
CCTGGTGGGAGTGGAAGAGGCATATTTCGATATCTTCGAGCTCACAAGAGAGGCGGGCACCGCTCTGCGCCCGCCGCATATGCTCGATGGCGCCCGTGTCTGTGTGCTCGGCCACCGAATCAAGCGGAAGCTCTTCGACTTCGAGCCGGCGCTGGGAGAGCGGATCAAGCTCGGGTCGGAGTGGTTCAACGTGATCGGGGTGCTCGCAGATCGCTCTGCCGGTGCCGCATCGGCGAACAAACTCGTCTCGCGGGATGTCGATCTCGACGTCTACATCCCCATGCCGACCGCCCGCATCCGCTTTCCACGCGCATTCCCTCAGGCCGAGCTGGATCAGATCACAATTACGGTTCCTGAGAGCGAAATGCTCCAGCCGGTGGCACGGCTCACTAGACGTGTTCTCTCGCGCCGGCACCACGGCGTGGAAGACTACGCGCTCGTCCTCCCCGAGCAGCTCTTGAAAGAGGAGCAGAAGGACCAACGCCTCTTCAACGCCGTGCTAGCGGCGATCGCGGCGATCTCGCTCTTGGTCGGCGGGATCGGAATCATGAATATCATGTTGGCAACTGTGCAAGAGAGGATCCGCGAGATCGGGCTCAGGCGCGCGGTCGGCGCGACAGAGCGCGATGTCGTCGCCCAATTCGTTGCCGAATCGGCCTTGCTTTCTGTGGCAGGCGGGCTGATCGGAACCGTGCTGGGCGTGACGATGGCACACAGCATCGACCTTTTCGCCGACTTCTCGGCGGTGATCTCTCCGATCAGTGTCGCCCTCGCCTTCGGCGTCTCCCTCGCCGTCGGACTGATCTTCGGCATCTACCCCGCCCGCCGCGCCGCCGCGCTCGATCCGATCGAGGCTTTGAGACATGATTAATCGGCTTCCCCTTCTCACGCTCTTGCTCGTCTGGGGAGCTACATTCGCGTGTGCGGGCCAGATGACACTCGAAGAGGCCATCGCGATCGCGCTCGAGTCGAATCTCGGCGTTCGGCAGTCGCGCAAAGACCTCGACGTGGCCGGATCGACGCGGGAGCGCGCCCACGCCGATCGTTATCTGCCTACCCTCGAAATCGCTCTGGGCGCCGAGAGCTCGGCCAGCCCTCTGACCGTCTTCGACACGACAGGCGCCCGATACCTTCTCGACGAGGAGTCGACCAGCGGAGACGGATCGATTCTATTGCGCCAACCCCTCCCCTTCGATGCAACGCTCGGGTTCCAGGGTGCGGCCACGCATCGGCGCCGCGAGCAGCAAGGAACGGCCTTGCCCACAGAGGTCGACGGAGAGATCGAAGCGACACTCACAATCCCTCTTCTCGATCGCAGCGGATCAGCCGTCGATGCAGACGAGATCGCGGCGCGAGACCTCGAAAAAGCACAGATCGCCCACGAGGCGGCCGTTGGCGACCTGACGCTCAGCGTCGTACGCTCCTATTATGGGCTGACGCGTGCGCAGGGCCTGCTAGACATTCGCACCAGGAGCTATGAAGCGAGCCGCTCTCAAGCTGCGCGGGCCCGCGAGAAGTTCCGGGCGGGCCTGATCGCTGAAGGTGACCTGCTGCAGCTGGAAGTGGCGCGAGACCTCGGGGAAGCGTCGCTAGTCACCGCCAAGGGAAGTGTTGCAAGCGCTCGAGAGTCCCTGAACGACCTCCTGGGCCGCCTTCCAGGCGCAGCCACGAACATCGACTCGGAAGTGCCACCCCCACCCGTCATAGAGCTCGATGAAGCAACCCTTCTCAATCGCGCCCTCGAGCGCAGAGAAGAGATCGCCCGCGCCCGGATCGCCACCGAAAACGCGCGGCTCTCAGTCGACACCGCGGGATCGGCCCAGGGAGTCAACGGTCGAATCGAGCTGGGCGCCGGTCTACGAGGAGACGGCAGCAACCTGCGATCAACGATCGAAAACCGGCAACGGAATCGCTCGGCTCGCGTCACGCTCGACTGGGCGCTCTGGGATTGGGGACGGGGCCGGCGCAGGGTCGACGAAGCCAGGGCGGCGGTCGAGCGGAGCACGCTGGCCGAAGAGGATGCGCGCCGTAGCGTGCGCCTAGATCTGCGTGCGCGCCTCAGGGCGTACGACGAGGCACTCTCGCGCGCCTCGGTCTTGAAGAGGGCCGAGCTCGCCGCCACGCGCGCCTACGAAATAGCCGTCTCTCGCTTCGAGGCAGGTAACATCGATTCGCAGCGACTGCTGCAAGAGCAACAGTCGCTACAGCGCGCCGAGAGCGATCGCCTGAACGCCGTGATCGACGTGCACCTCACGCTCGCGGAGATGGAAAGGGCGGTCATGGGTCCCTTGAAATCTCCCGACGCTAATCAATAGGACTTCGGCAACCCCAACGCGTGCTCCGCAACGAAGTTCAAGATCATCTCCTTCGAGATCGGGGCGGTTCGCAATAATCGGGCCGATTCCCAGAAGTGGATCACTCCGTACTCTTCGCTGAAGCCGTACCCGCCCAGAGTCTGAATGGCGCGATCGGCCGCCTTCACCGCAAGCTCGGCTCCGAGATACTTCGCCATATTCGCGAGCTGCCCCACTTCGGTCGGAGGCCGCCCTTGATCGAAGGCCCAGGCCGCCTTGTAGGCCAGGAGCCGCACCGCCTCCTCTTCGATATGAATCTCGGCAAGGGGATGGGCAATGCTCTGATGGGCACCGATCGGAGTGTCGCGAAACACCTTTCTCTCACGCGCGTAGTCGCAGGCGGCGCGCACCAGATAGGTGCTCATACCCGCCGCCGAGACCGCGGCCAGAATCCGCTCCGGATTGAGCGAGGTGAAGAGAGCCTGCGCCCCCATATGCTCCTCGCCGATCAGATCTTCGGCGGGCACCCGAACGCCATCGAAATGCACCGAAAACTGTGCCGCCCCCTCGATCCCCCGTGTCGGAATCTCGGAAAGTGTGATGCCCTTCGCCTTGGTCGGCACCATGAACACCGAGAGCCCGTAAAATCGCGGCAGCCCCTGCGCCCTCACCTCATCCTCGGGCAAGGTCCTGGCGACCATCATCATATAGTCCGCCTCGTCGGCCCCGGTAATGAACACCTTTTCGCCGTCGAGCAGGTAAGAGTCCCCCTCTTTGCGGGCCATAGTCTCGACCCTGGCGGTGTTCGAGCCAGCGTTCGGCTCGGTCAAAGCGAAGCAGAGCTTGATCCTACCCGCGGCCACGTCGAACAAGTACTTGGTCTTGAGCTCCTTGCTGCCGTTGCGCACGATGCAGGCCGAGTCCATCGCCCCGAGGATGAGATAGATATTCGCGTAGCCGTGCGAGACCATCTCATCCACCGCGATGGAGAGCGCCACCAACCCCATCCCGTTCCCGCCATACTCCTCGGGAATCAGCGCCCCCGGCATGCCGAGCTCGGCACACGCAGCCCAGAGCTCATCCGGCACTCTCCTTTGCTTCAAGATCGAGTCGATGAACTCCTGGCGCCGCGGCGCGAAGCGCTTCATGGCGTCACGGACGGCGGTTCGGATCAGCTCTTCTTCGGTGGATAGAGCGAAATCAAGGGGCATGGTGTGGTTCTCCTCGGGTTCGGACGGCGCGGCGCGTACCCCAGCCTACCAGAACAAGGGCATCGGATGTTGGACCCACGGGGCGGTCGTTCCCTAGCGATCCCTCACTGCGCAACCCCAAAATAGCTCGCCACCCGGCCATGCAGCCTCTGCGCTACGAGCTCGTGCCCGAGAATCGACAGATGGCAATCGTCGAGATAGAGCTCGTGCTTGCTATCGTGGCTCCTCAGCTCATCGATCGTATTCACGTGGAGGATATCGTTGCGCACACAGAACTCCTCTACCCCCTGACTGATCGTAGTGCCGAGCCGCTTCTCCTTGATCAACACCTCGACTTCCAGGGGAATATAGGTCACCATCAGTCTCGCATCATGCTCGCGACAGATAGTATCCATCTCTCGTAGGTAGTCGAAAGTGATCCTCCACTCCTCAGCGCTGACTGTCTCTCCGGTGGGAAGAATCTCGCTCGGTATGTTCCATGACAACTTGATGTAGTTATAGCGTTCAGCGAGAAAGAGATAAAAGGCGGAGTTACTCTGAAGATAGCGCCTGATCCACCAAGCCTGTTCGGGCTCGACGTCTTCCGCCACGGAAGGCAGCGCAGTATCGCGATCGCCGGTCTTCGTCGAATGCAAGCGCCCGTTTCTTTCGAAGTCGTTCTTGCACACCTGAAGAACGACGATGCGGGGCGAGAACTGCAGCACGTGGTCCTTCAGTATTTCGAGCTGGTCGACTGTCGCATTCGCGGACACGCCAAAATTCATCGACTCGAAGTCGCCGTCATGCGAGTTGAGCTTCTCGCCAACGAGCTCGGAAAACCTGTCGCCTATTTCGACTCCGAAGCCCTCGGTGACTGAATCACCCAAAAAGGAGACCCTCGTCTTCGCGCTCCCCGGGCTTCGATTCGCGTCTCGGAATCCAAGGTCGTTGATGTGAAAGACAATATCTCGCGCCGCGACGAATGAAGCGTTGGGCACCCTGGTAAAGCCAACGCGGTCTATGTCGTCAAAGGCCCTCATGATCGCTCTTCTGTCTATGTAGCTCGCCCAAGTCTTGGATAGGTGAAGTTGCCTCGCGAGCACCTCTCCCAGGGCGGCGGCCAGCACCGCGATCAAAGCGAGGCATAACGATGGAAACAGAATCCTGACTCTGTAACTTTTGCCCAAGATCTCCAAACTCCAGGCGCGCGTAAGGTTCGGTCCATCCTTTTCCACTTCATGGCCTTCACACCCACTAGCACCGGCGGAACTCTAGCACGCCTGGTGCCACGCACCCCACTCCCGGCCGAGCGATCCAGTACCCCTGCAGATGATCGCAGCCGAGATCAACCAGCGCCCGCGCCTCTTCCTCGGTCTCCACTCCCTCGGCGATCACCTGGGTGCCAACACCTCGCGCGAAGCCGATGATCGCGCTCAACAGGCTCCGCGTGCGCGCCGAACGCACGACCGGCCGCACCAGGCTCATGTCGAGCTTGATGAACTCCGGCTCGAGGGCCACCAACGAGGTCAGGCCGGCGTAGCCGCTCCCCAGATCATCGACCGCCACCCGAAAACCGAGCGCCCGCAGCTCGCCCACCACCGACCGCACCTCGTCCAGGCTCTCGATCGCCGTGCGTTCGCTCACTTCGAGCACGACCCGGCGCGACATGCGCGCCATCGCTCCTCGCACAGCGTCACCCTCGACGAAGCCCGGGTCGAAAAGATCGAGGGGATGCAGATTCAGAAAGAGCAGATCGCGCGCCTCGGCCCTATCGATCCCCTCCAAGGCGCAGCGTCGAATCCGCGCGCTCAGATCGGCCATCCTGTCGGCGGCCAGTGCGGCGTTCAACACATCCGGAGCGCTGCGAAGCTCCCCCTCGCGCCCCCGCACCAACGCCTCGTAGCCGATCACCCGGCCATCGCACGATCTCACGATCGGCTGGAACACGGTCGTGATCCACCCTTCGCGCAGAGCGTCGTCGATCGCAACCACCGGAGAGAAGCCCCCCTCTCCCCGCCTCGTCGCCCCGGCCCGTGCCCGTCGCAACGCAGCATGAAAGAGCTCGATGGCCGCGCAGCGATCGTCGAGCTCGATCGACGCCATGCCGACCGCCCTCGCCCGCTCCCCCAGCTCTTCTACCATCCTGGAGAACACATCCACCGGCGCCGAGCCCGGCCAGACGATCACCAGGCCACCGTCGTCGGCCGTTCCGGCTCCCCCGCCGTACTCACCCGCGACCCCGGCGCATTCGATCGCAACGTCGGCCGGCGCTCCCGCCGAATAGAGGAGCCGATGACGAGGCTCCCGCTCGATCAGACGGGCCCATCGAGCCCTTTCCGATTCGTCTCGCATCTCTCGCTCGAATGCCCAGCACACACCCGCGCGAACAGGCACATCCCTACGATCTCAATCGGTGGATCGGGCCAAAAGCTGAAGCGTCACCCCCCGCCCACCAAGTCCTCCAGCTCGACCTCGATCCACTCACCCTCGAGCGGCGAATCGAATGCGCTCGGGTCACCCACCACCATCACGTGCAGTATCTCTGGCTTCAGATGATCCCGCGCGACCCGCTGCAGATCGTCGAGGGTCACCGCCGCGATCCGCTCGAGCGCCCGCTTCCCGTGGTCCTGAGGAAGCCCATATTGCTCGTAGCGCACGGCGCGACCCACGATCTTCGATGGCGCATCGAAGAGAAAGACGGCGCTGTTGAGCATCATATTGCGCGCCAGCTCGAACTCCTCCAGCGTCACGCCACCGGTTCGGATCCCCTCGATCTCGGAGCCGAGCAGCCCCAGCACCTCGGTTGTCGCAGACGCCTTGGTCATCGCATAGGCCACGAAGAAGCCGTGGTAGCTAAGACCGAAGTCCATGAAGCTACCGGTCGAGTACGCCAGCCCGCGATTGCTCCTGATCTCGGTCATCAGCCGTGAGACGAATCCGCCGCCCCCCAGAATCATGTTCAGCATCTGGAGCGCATGACGATCCGGATGCGTCTCGTCGACCAGGAACTGCCCCACGACCACCGTGCTCTGGCTCACCTCCTTCGTGGCCAGCGCCTTCACCGAACGATCGACCGCCGATCGCCTGCGCGGTGCCGGCACCGGCTCACCCGAACGCTCCCAGCCGCTCAAAGCCTCCATGATCTGCCCCCCGATCCGGTCCCGATCGAAGGCCCCGGAGACACCGATGATCGCGTGGTCGGGACGCACATAGCGATCGTGGTACGCGACCACATCGGCCCGCGCGATGCGATCGATCGACGCGAAAGAGGGCGTGCGCGCGCCCGGGTGATCCGCACCCTGCAGCAACTTGAAAAACTCCCTGAAGCCGACCGAGATCGGATAGTCGTTCTGCCGGCGAATGTCGTCCTTACTCTTCCCCTTCGCCTCGGCAAGCCGCGTCTCGTCGAAGGCGGGACGGGCCAGCATCTCCGCCAGGATCGCCAACGCCGGCTCGAAGTTCTTCCGGTGCACGTTCAATGAACCGATGCCGGAGTCCTCGTCGATGTACAGAGAGAGATTCGCGGCCAGGTCGTCGAGCCGATAGTCGACATCTTCGGCAGACATCGATTCGGTTCCCCCGGTGCGCAGCAGATCACCGGTCAGTCCCGCAAGCCCGGTCATCCCCTCCGGCTCGTACTCCGCCCCCGCGCGAAATCGAAGCTTGAGATCGATCAGCGGCAAACGATCGGAGTGGAAGAGATGGAGCACAACACCATTCGGCAGCACGACCCGCTCGGTGCCGAAATGCTCGACCTCGAGCGGTGCGAAATTCAGCGCACCGGGATCGGGGTGCGGTCGCGGCGCAGCCACGGGACGCCCCGAAGAGGCGCGGCCGCCAACCAGAATCGA
>CAZFNT010000038.1:9806-15313 GCA_964520315.1 uncultured Gemmatimonadota bacterium | reverse complement strand
TGGTGATGGAGAAGGCTAAGCGCCTGGTCGAGCAAGGGCACGACGTCGTGATCCTGCTCGATTCGCTCACGCGTCTGGCCCGCGCCTACAATACGCTGGCTCCGAAGAGCGGGCGGATCTTGTCGGGCGGAGTGGATGCTTCGGCGATGCAGAAGCCCAGGCGCTTCTTCGGGGCGGCGCGGAACGTCGAAGAGGGAGGTAGCCTCACGATTATCGCCACCTGCCTGATCGAAACCGGCAGCCGGATGGACGACGTGATCTTCGAGGAGTTCAAGGGGACCGGGAACATGGAGATGGCTCTCAGCAGTGAGCTCTCGGATCGACGCATTTTTCCGGCAATCGACGTGCATAAGACCGGAACCCGGAAGGAAGACCTGCTCTTCGACGAGGCCGCATTGAACCGAGTCTGGATTCTGCGGAAGTACCTGGCCGATCTGAAGACGGTCGAGGCGATGGACTTCCTTATCGACCGGCTCTCCAAGAGCCCAGACAACCAGACTTTTCTGAAGTCGATGAGTGTTTGAGCTGGCTGTAGATCTTGACGCACCCCTTACGCGAGATCTAAACTCCACCGTTTCCACCTGTTATGGAGCGTCGACGTGAAGCAAGGCATTCACCCCAAATACAAGCAGGTGCAAGTGACCTGCGCTTGCGGCAATTCCTTCGAGACCGGCTCGGTTATAGACAAGATCCACGTGGAGATATGCGCTCAGTGCCATCCCTTCTTCACGGGTAAGCAGAAGTTGGTAGACACCGCGGGGCGGATCGAGCGCTTCGAGCGCAAGTACGGCAAGTCGGCCAAGTAGACCTCTACCGACATGTCAGGGAGCTTGATCGAGAAGCTCGGGGCCTTCGAGACCCGGTACGAGGAGCTCGGGGAACGCCTCGGCGATCCCGAGACCGTCAAGGACCTCGCCCTTTTCCGTTCCCTCAGCAAGGAGTTCGCGCGCGTGCGCGAGATCGTTGAGGAGAGCCGGCGCTACGGGAAACTGCGCCGCGATCTCGAAGAGGCAAAGGGCCTGCTCGCCGAAGAGAGCGACCCGGAGATTCTCGAGCTGGCGCGCGCCGAGCGGGACGAGGTTGCGCCCGAGATCGAAGCCGCGGAAGCCAGGCTGCAGCTACTGCTGATTCCGCCCGACCCGAACGACGACAAGAACACCATCGTCGAGATCCGCGCCGGAACGGGAGGCGAAGAAGCATCGCTCTTCGCGGCGGACCTCTACCGCATGTACACGAGATATGCGGAGGGCCAGGGATGGAAGATCGAGCTGCTCAGCTCAACTCCGACCGACAAGGGCGGATTCCGCGAAGTGGTGATCGGCGTCGAGGGAAGCGAGGTCTTCCGCCGCCTGAAGTTCGAGAGCGGTACCCATCGCGTTCAGCGCGTTCCGGTGACCGAAGCGAGCGGGCGGATTCACACTTCGGCGGCGACCGTGGCGGTGCTTCCGGAGGCGGAAGCAGTCGAGATCGACATCGCCCCTCCCGACCTGAGGATCGACGTCTACAGGTCGAGCGGTCCCGGTGGCCAGAGCGTGAATACGACCGACTCGGCGGTTCGCATCACCCATCTGCCAACCGGCCTGGTCGTCACCTGTCAGGATGAGAAATCGCAGCACAAGAACCGCGACAAGGCGATGAAGGTGCTCAGGGCCCGGCTCAAGAGCAAGCTGGAGCAGGAGCAGAAAGATGAGATCGCAGCGGCCAGAAAAGAGATGGTGGGCTCCGGCGATCGAAGCCAGCGGATTCGGACCTACAACTTCCCCCAGGGGCGGGTGACCGATCACCGAATCGGCCTCACGCTCTACAGGTTGCCCGAGGTGATGGCCGGCGACATCGACGTGCTGATAGAGCCCTTGACCGAGGCCGATCGCGTTGCTCGCCTGGATGCGTTGAGCGCCGAGTGAGCGCGGGGCGCGAGACGGTGTGGACGGTCATCGGAGTGCTACGCTCCGCGACCAAGTACTTCGAGCGCCGCGGCGTGGAGAATCCCCGAGGGAATGCGGAGCTCCTGCTTGCCCATGTGCTGGGCTGCAAGCGGATCGATCTCTATCTGGACCACGATCGGCCCCTGGTGTCTGAGGAAAGAGAGCATTTCAAGGCTCTGATCAAGAGGCGGATCACGGGAGAGCCACTGCAGTACATCGTGGGGCACACGGAGTTCCTCGGGATCGAGATCAGGACCGGCCCCGGCGTGTTGATTCCGCGGCCGGAAACGGAGACGCTGGCGTCCGAGATCGCTCAGGTGGTCGAAGAGCGACCGGAGCAACGCATTCTCGACGCCGGCTGCGGAAGCGGCGTCCTCGCGATCTTCTTCGCGAAACGCTGGCCCGGTGCACAGGTCCTGGCGACCGATCGATCGTCTCGCGCCCTCGATTGCACAGGGGGAAACGCCCGGATTCACTCGTTGATGCGGGTGCGGTGTCTCGCCGCGGACCTGAGAGCGTTGCCCGTGCCGGAAGGATCGATCGATCTGGTCGTGAGCAATCCGCCTTATGTGGCCAGCGCGGAGATCGCGACCCTTCCTCCGGAGGTGAGAGGATTCGAGCCGCTCGCGGCGCTCGACGGGGGAGAAGATGGCCTTGATCTGATGCGCGCGCTGATTCCAGAGGCCGCGAGAGCGCTGAAACCCGGAGGCTGGCTTGGTGTCGAGGTCGGTGCAGGGCAGGCCCGCGAGACCGTCGGGCTTTGCGATGTCGGGTTTGACGATGTGCGGGTGCATGGAGATCTCGCGGGGATCGATCGCGTGGTTCTCGCAAGACGGAAAGGGATCTGATCGATGGACCGTTTCGTCATAGAAGGGGGGCGACCTCTTCGAGGGGAGCTTCGCCTGAGCGGCTCCAAGAACGCCGCACTGCCGATGTTGGCGGCGGCCCTGCTGGCCGATGGCGAGAGCGTTTTGCACAACGTCCCCGCGCTACGAGACGTCGAATCGATGATCGAGCTCCTGGGATCCATGGGCGCTCGCCTGGCCCGCTCGGGCACCACGGTGACCGTCGATCCTTCTCCTCTCGCGACGGCCGAGGCCCCCTACGAGCTCGTTCGCAAGATGCGCGCTTCGATCTACGTGTTGGGCCCGCTTCTCGCTCGCTTCGGAAGGGCGCGCGTGTCGCTTCCGGGGGGGTGCGCATGGGGACCGCGGCCGGTCGATCTGCACATCGAGGGGATGAGAGAGCTGGGCGCGACGATCGAGCTCGATCACGGCTATATCGATGCCCGGGCGACCTCTCTGAAGGGCAAGCGCATAGTGCTCGATGTCGTCAGCGTCGGTGCGAGCGCGAACCTGATGATGGCGGCGAGTCTGGCCGAGGGCACTACGGTGATCGTGAACGCTGCGAGGGAGCCGCATATCTCCTCTCTCGGATCGTTTCTCAGAGCGATGGGCGCCCGTGTCGAGGGGTTGGGAACCGATGCCATCACGATCGAGGGCGTGGCGAGTCTATCTCCCGCGGAGCACACGATCCGGCCCGACTACATCGAGGCGGGAACGATGACTATCGCGGCGGCGATGACGGGCGGTGACCTTCTTCTGCGGGACTTCCCCGTGGCGGACTGTCAGCCGACCACCGCTTTGCTCGGCGACGCGGGCGTGTCGATCGAGAGGGTGGATGGGGACGAAGCGCTCGGGACGGTGCGGGTTCGGCGGCGGGGTTCCTTGAACGCGGTGTCGGTCACCACGGCTCCCCATCCCGGTTTCCCCACCGACATGCAGGCTCAGCTCATGGCGATGCTAGCCCTGGGCGGCGGCACGAGCGTGATCACCGAAGCGATCTACCCCGACCGGTTCTCTCACGTGCCGGAGCTGAGGCGCATGGGGGCGCGGATCGAGCTTCGCGGAAATGTGGCGGTAGTCGAGGGTGTGGAGCGGCTAGCCGGGGCGCCGGTCATGGCGACCGACCTCAGGGCGAGCGCGGCGATGGTGTTGGCTGGCCTGGTCGCCGAGGGGGAGACGATTCTGCGCCGCGTCTACCACATCGATCGGGGCTACGAGGTGATCGAGAAGAAACTCCGGTCCGTGGGGGCGGAGATCCGGCGCGAGAAGTAGATTCCCTATCGGTCGAGCGCGCTGCCGGCCACTCTCCGATCCCCCTCGCGGCGTGTGATCCCCTGACGATCGAGATGCTCGAGGAGCGGAATCAGATACTTGCGCGTGCAGCCGAATTGCACCCGAAGATCGCTGACCGCGATCGATCCGTCTCCAGAAACCTTCTCCGCCACCCAGGTCTCGATCTCCGTGAGGGCGTCGTGCGTCAGGGCGAGATCGCGGGTGATGCGAACCAGGTCGCCGGTCTCTATCATCGCGTGGAATACCGCTGTGGCAGCTTCCGCTCTGCTCGCCGAGGCGATGACCTCTTTTGGGGAAGGCGGCGAGAAGCGGCTCTGCCCGCCCAGCTTCTTCAGCCACGAATCGCGAAGCTCGAGGTCGGCTTCGCTCAGCTCGACCTGGAAGTCGGGGCGTGCAACGCGGTCTAGCTCGCGCCTCACGATGCCACGCGCGAGCGCCAGCTCGACCAGCTCGTCCCCGGGGATTCCAGGATCGGTGCTTTCGAGCCGACTGGCCACCTCTCGGCCGGAGATTCCCGCCTGGAGCGGCCTCTTCTCGTGGTAGCTCGAGACGAGATCTTCGAGGAAGGCGAGGGCGCGATCGACATGCTCTGACGCCATGATTCCCCCTCCGGGAAGCACGGTCACCAAGCCCACTCGCTCGGCGCTCGCCAGCGCTTCTCCGGAGCCACCCGGCAACGCCGCGCTCAGGCGCGGGTCGTCTGGGTCGATCCCCGCAACGCCGGCTTGGCGTACCACTTCGGCAGCGAGCTCCTCTTCCGTCCCCCCTTCTCGAATGCCGAGTCCTCGCAACACGTCGGGTCTGCGCCGCCGGTGCTTTCGAGCCCAAGGGTCGAGCACGACCCCCCCGGCGATGGTCGACACCGGCGAGTAGCGGCGGAGCACGAAGCGGTCCCCCGGAAGCAGGGGGAGAGGGGCCTCGAGCCGGAGCTGGGCGAGACCGGTCGTGCCCGGTGCGATCGACTCCCCCTCGAGCGGAACCACCCGCGCCAAGCATTCGGCGGTGCCATGATGGAAGTGGACCCTCTGCCGGTGAACCAGCGCCTTCTCTTCGCGAGCCAGGACCCGGATTCGTGCGTCGGCCATGTATGCCGGGGAGAGCAGGCCGGGCGTGGCCACCGTCGTGCCCCGGGGCACCTCCGATCGCTCGACTCCTACCAGCGCCAGCGCCGTCCGCTGGCCCGCCCGCGCCCCTTTCGCGTTGTGCCCGTGCGCTTGCACGTTTCGGATTCGAGCCAGCTTCCCTCCAGGCTCCACGGCGACCTTGTCGCCGACCTCCACCCCGCCCGACCAAACCGTGCCGGTGACCACCGTTCCGAATCCACGCACCGAGAAGACCCGATCCACCGGCATCCTGAAGTCCCCGGCGGCATCGCGCGCGGGAACCCGGGCAACCCTATCCCGCAGCCGGCTCCGCAGCTCGTCCATCCCTTCGCCGGTGATAC
>CAZFNT010000038.1:6518-9796 GCA_964520315.1 uncultured Gemmatimonadota bacterium | reverse complement strand
CCGGCTCGGTGAAGAGAATGCCCGGAATTGTTGGGGACCACCGGCGCTCCCTCGAGCACGGTGCCGATCAGCAGCTCTTCGACATCGAGGCGAACCAGCTCGAGCCATTCGGGATCATCCACCAGATCACTCTTGGTCAACGCCACGATCCCCTCTTCGACGCCGAGCAGATCGATGATGTCGAGATGCTCGCGCGTCTGCGGCATCACCCCTTCGTCCGCCGCGATCACGAGCGCGACCAGGTCGATTCCCCCGACCCCCGCCAGCATGTTGCGCACGAAGCGCTCGTGGCCGGGCACGTCGACCAGGCCGACGCTGGTCTCGTCGTCGAGCCTGAGCTCGGCGAATCCGAGGTCGATGGAGATACCCCGCTCCTGCTCCTCCTTCAGACGATCGGTGTCGACACCGGTCAACGCCCGGACGAGCTCGGTCTTTCCATGGTCGATATGACCGGCGGTTCCGGCGACTATGAAGCGTTGGTGCTCGGGCACGGGTCCTTCTCGCTGCAAGATGCCTCAGTCGCCGGAGTCTTCCGCGGGCCGCCCGAAGAGACGCCCCTCCATCACCAGCCAGTCCATCCCCGACTCCACGAAAGTACGGGCAGCCTCCGACGCGGTGTGCACCATCGGTTGCCCGTCCCAGTTGAACGAAGTATTGAGGAGGACCGGCACACCCGTGCGCTTCTCGAAGGCCTCCACGATTCCATAGTACGCCGGGTTTTCCTGCCTGCGGACCGTCTGGAGCCGGGCGGTTCCGTCGACATGCGTGACCGCCGGGATCTGGTCTCTGCGATCTTCGCGAACCGCGACGACCTGGAGCATGTGGGGGGAGGGTACGTCGCTCTCGAACCAGTCCCCCATCTTCTCTTCGAGGACGACCGGAGCGAAGGGGCGATACGATTCCCGCTTCTTGATCTTGTGGTTGATGCGGTCCTTCATGTCGGCCCGGCGGGGGTCCGCGAGAATCGATCGGTTGCCGAGCGCCCGCGGACCGATCTCCATTCTGCCGTGGAACCAGCCCACGACCGCGCCCTCGTCCAGCAATCGCGCGGCTTCTTCGATCGGATCGACGCCGGTGCGTTCAGGCAGACTCCACTCCTTGGCCGCGGCCTCGACCGCTCCGCCTTGCACCCCCGTCCCCAAGTAGACCGAGTCCATCGGGATCCGATCGGGCAAGAGCCGGCTGCGGACATGCAAGGCCGCCCCGAGAGAGGTGCCCGCGTCGTTCGCGGCCGGCTGAATGAAGAGGTTCTCGAATCGGGTCTCGCGCTGAATCCTGCCGTTCATCACACTGTTGAGCACGACACCGCCGGCGAGGCAGAGGTTTGGTGTTCCGGCTTGTTCGTAGAGCTCCCGCGCGAGCGCCAGGCCGATCTCCTCGGTTCTGAGCTGGGCGGTGGCCGCGATATCGGCGTGGTGGTCTTCGAGCGGGTCGTCGCGACCGCGAGCCGGACCGAAGCGTTCCTCGAAGCGGGGCGAAAACCAGCGTCGAGTGTCGCGATGGAAGAGAAAGTACGAGAGATCGAGCCGAAACTGCCCCTCGCCGATCCACCGTACGATCTCGCGGAAGGCGTCGATGTGGACCGGCTTCCCGTAAGGGGCGAGCCCCATCACCTTGCCTTCGTGCGCGTTGTTGAGATAGCCGAGGTACTCGGTCACGGTCGCGTAGAGCAGACCGAGGGAGTGCGGAAAGGGGACCTCGGCGATCCGGGTCATGCGAGCCCCCTCGCCTATCCCGAGCCAGGTGGTCGATTCCTCGCCGTTGCCGTCGATGCAGAGGATCGCCGCACGCTCGAAGGGCGAGAGCAGGAAGCAGCTCGCCGCGTGGGCGACGTAGTGGTCGACCCAATGGAAGCGGAAACGAGGCTTCCGGCCGCGCCCGCGGAACCGGCGCCGAATCTGCCTTTCGACGCGAGCGATCTTGAACCACTCCGACCCGTAGTCGCCGACCGCTCCCCCGAGCGATCCGGGGAAGCCCTTCAAGAGCTCGAATGCACGTTTGCCCAATCCGAGCCAGGGGTTGTAGTAGAAAGCGACGTGATCGATCTCGCCGATTTCGATGTCTGCGATCTCGAGGCAGGCGTTGATCGACCGCTCGGGGAACGACCCGTCGTAGCGGACTCTGCTCAGCCGCTCCTCTTCGACGCTGGCGACAATGCGCTCTTCGTCGACCAGGCTGGCGGAAGCGAAGTTGTGGTAACAGTTGATTCCCAAGATATTCATGCTGAGTTTCTCTCGAGCGATGCGCGGGGACGGATCGGCCCGAGCCATAGGCCGATCGCGAGGATTGCGGCGACGAACGTGGTCCACGCGCCGACTCGGATCGCCCGTGGCCGATACTCCAGCTCGACTTCATGCTCGCCGGGCGCGAGGGGGATCGCCTGGAAGATGTGATTCGCGCGCCAGGTTGGGGCGTGCTCGCCGTCGAGCCGTGCTTGCCAGCCCGGTGCCGCGGCCTCGGTGATCACCAGCCACGCGGGATTCGAGACCCGTGCGCCGATCGCGATCCGTCCCGGTCGGTGGTCGACTTCGACCCAGCTCGGGCCGGGCGCGGGATCGGGTGAAGGAGGGAGCTCGGGGGCGTCGGGCGGCACGATCACCACTCGGCGCGGATTGAACGCCGGATTGTTCAGGAGCCTCAATGTGAGCCCGCCGCTGGGGGCGCGCACGGCTTCATCGACGAGAAAAGCGCGCGGCAAGGCGCGCCGATTCTCATAGATCTTGATCTCTTTGTTGTAGACGAGGACCCAGTGCTGGAGCGGTGAGCCGCTCGACGCGATGTCTCCCGCTGGTATGAAACGCGATGACATGGCATAGCGAACTCCGAGCAGATCGAGTATCGGACTCGCCAACGCCTCCGCATCCGGGATAGCGATCACCTTCTTGAACCCGACGAACATGCCCGGGTGGATCTGGGCGACGAACTCGCCGTACGGCCTCGGCAGCAGTGCGTTCGACCCTTGAATGTCGGCGATCCCAAACACCTGACCGCAGTTGGGCGGCAGCACCTCTCTGAAGTCGCCGTAGCGAGTGATTCTCGAGCCTTCCGCTGCCCCAGAAAGGAACTGGATCGACTCGGGCAGTTGCGAGGGGTAGAACTCGTCCTGAAAGGTGAAGTAGCGGCCTGCCTCCATGGCGATGTCGACCGAGATCAGGTAGGCGGAGCAGGCCAGAAAGACGCCCCGCCCGATGATCCGCTGGCCGTAGAGGGTGAGCAGGATCACTGCCGCGGTGGACAGGCCGAGGAGGACGAGGATTCCCCGGAGCCAGGTGTCGTAG
>CAZFNT010000038.1:1967-6508 GCA_964520315.1 uncultured Gemmatimonadota bacterium | reverse complement strand
GCGCCAGATCCCAGGCGCCTGATCGGTTCTCGAGCCAATCGGTCGAGTGCGCGATCGATCGGCCCCGGTCGCCCAGTGCATCGAGACGTTCGTCGATGTTGTGACGAGGGGGCATCACGAGCGTGAGGAGCACGGCTGCCAAGCCGGCCTGCAGAACTACCCAACGACCGGTTCGCGTCGGGCGCCGGTCGAGGAGGGCGTCCATGCCCAAGGCGCCGAGCATCGCGATGCTCGCCCCGTAGAGGTATGTGATTCGACAGATGCGACTGAACTTGAAGCCGGGAACGAAGGTGTGCGCCAAACGGAAGGTGGGCCAGCCGAGTGTGAGTGTTACCGAGATCAGTGCCATTCCGAGGAAGAAGAGGGCTAGCTTCGGGCGGCGTCGGCGGGCGATGGCGGCGGCGGCGAGCACGAGGGGGAAGATGCCGACATAGGCGGAGTTCTCGAGGTAGCTGTTACGCCAGAAGTAGGCCTCGTAAGCCTGGTCTCTGGTTGCCGAGCAGAAGGCGCCCAGCCAGGAGTGCAAAGGATCGCCGAAGAATCCTGGCACCAGGTAGCTCGCGAGCGCTTCGAAGGGGAGGAAAATCGCGCGAAAGTCCTCGTACGCCACCGCCTTTCGCCCGCTGATCCGGCTGAGCTCGAGAACCGGAAGGAGCTGCACCGCCGCGAGCACGATGCCGAACGCGAGCGCCGCGCCGATCAGTAGACCGGGGCGAAGATCGCGAGTTTCGCGCCACTCCGCGGCCATCTTCGCCAGGCCGTAGGCCACCACGGCATAGAAGGCGTAGACCGCGATCGGCGGGAATCCCCCCATGATAGAGAGCGCAACCGTGGCGGCGAGGCAGGCGGCGGCCGCGTGCGGACGATGTCCCCGGTGGATCCGCTCGATGAAGAGCAGGCTCGCGGGGAGCCAGATCCCCGAGTCGGCGTTGGTGGGGTTGACCAGATGGGTGAGCAGGAAGGGATTGCTCTGGAAGATCAAGCCGCCGATCAAGGCTGCACCCGGCCTGAGGTTGAGCTCACGGCAGAAGGCGTAGGTGAACGCTCCCGCCAGGAAGAGCTGCAGCCAGGCCAGCCACGCCATCGCTTCGTGCGGCTCGATCAGCAGATAGAGAAGATTCGGCGGGTAGAAGAGCGCGGTGTGCGGATCGGCCTGGAAGGGAAGCCCGGCGAAATTCCAGGGGTTCCAGAGTGGCACGCGACCCTGGAGCAGTTCGGAGCGAGCGAAGGCGCGGCGGGGATAGAAGGTCAGGGTGCCGTCGGTGCCGGCGTTGTTCTGTTCCGTGAGCTCGGCCGGCGTATTCCATGGGGCGAAGAGCCGCATGTCGTTGATGGCGAAGGTCTTGCCGCTGACGAGGGGCTCTCGCAAGAGAAAAAGGGCGAATCCAGCCAGCAGCACGAGCGCTCGCGTCGTCCCCCATCGACCTTCTTTGTGCGGGCGTCTAGCCAAGGTAGCCCAACCCCTTGAGCTGGTCTTTCATACGCTGGAGCTCATCGTCGGTCGGAGCCGGCGCGAGCTCGTCGCCCGGGCCGTAGTCCTCCGTCACGATCGGGTTCGCGCGAACGTGCTCCTCCGTCAACGCCTCGGAGAGCACGCGCCCCTCCATCTGGTCGGAGACGGGCGCTCCGAGCAGGTGGAGCAGAGTGGGCGCGACGTCGAGCATATGCGCCGCCTGGAGCTGGTGGCCGCGCCGGATCGGGGGGCCGGCGATGGTGAACATCCCGTCCATCCGATGATCACCACTCTGGCCGAAGTTCGGCAGAATGAAGCGATTGGAGATAAAGTCCAACACGCCCAACGCCTTCCACCTCATGTCTTTCGGCAGGAAGAGGATGTCGGGTGCTCGATCGACGAGTTCCCCTCGGTAGAGCTCTTCGCGGCGCCACACCGATTCGAAGAGGGGCTCTCCTCCGCCCGGCTCGGTCAGTGTGCCGAGGTCGCCGATGATACGGGTTCTGGCCGCCTCGTACTCCTCGCCTGGGTCGAGGATTCCCTGAGGCTCGCGGCCCCGCACATTCATGTAGATCTGGCCGAAGTTCCCTTTGCTGTAGGCCACAGTGCGACTCCAGTCCACGTCGGCGAACGAGAGGAAGAACTTCGAGACGAAGGCGAGCAGGTTGTGGCGCGTTCCGATTCCGCCCGAATGCCGCAGATGGCCCAGCCCGAGGGTGTCAGCTATTCGGTACGCGAGATCGGGAGTGAATCCGCCCCGGAAGAACGCCCCGCGGATGCGTGAGAGTGCCCCTTTGCGCAGCACGAGATACCCGCGCTCGAGAAGCCAGCAGTTGAGGACGAGGTATCGGTGGACCGGGCCGAAACCGTGATCGGAGAGGAGGCAGATCGTTCCCTCGGCCCCCATCCACTCCCGCACTCGGGGGATCGCCGCGTCGAGCTCGTCGAAGTAGTCGGCGATCTTCGGTGCCCAGGCCGTCCCTTCTTCCGGATCGTGTGATGGATGGCTCGGATCGAGCACGTGCCATAGCTCGTGTTGAAGGCGATCGCTCCCGAAGACGTGGTGGATTGCCAGGTCCCAGTCCCGGGTCTGGGTCAGGTGCTCGACGACCCCCAGCTTGTAACGAAAGACCTCTCGCGCTTCGTCGAGAAGTTCGCCGACCCCCCCCCTTCGGTAGATCTTCTTGAAATGCAGGCGGTAGGGGCCGAATCGCTCCTCGATCTCGTCTATCAGCTCGGGCGGCCAGCTCAGCCGCCGGTCCCCCTGCGGCGCCAGAAAATCGGCAACGAGAGCGCCGTGCATCGGCTTCGGCGGCCAGGTGGGGGGGAGATTCACCACGATCGATCGCAGCCCGCGCTGCGCGGCCAGATCCCAGAGGGTGCGCCCGTGCAGGGAGTGGGCCGAGGCGGCCTCTTCACCGAGGGCGCCGTCGCGACGGAGCAAGGTCATGTCGAAGATGCCGTGACGTCCGGGGTTCGTGCCGGTCGCGAACGACGACCAGCTCGTCGCGGTCACCGGCGGAAAGACGGTCGGAAGAGGTCCGGATGCGCCTTCGTCGATGAGCGCGCGCAGGTTCGGCAGCCTTCCTTCGTTCATCCACGGCCTCAGCAGATCGAAGGCAACGCCGTCCCAGGCGAAGACGTAGAGCTTTGGCATCAGCGTCTCTTTCGCCCGGGCAGAAGCTCCTCAATGCGCAGTCGGAGCACGGTGAAGTAGCCGGTGAGGAGCTTGCCGAAGGTCAGGTGCGAGGTGCCGACGCACCTGTTCACGAAGCGGATCGGGATCTCGCCGATTCTGAGCTTCGCGCGGTGCGCCCGGAAGAGCACCTCTTGAACGATGGCGGGGCCGAAGCTCCTGAGCGATATGGGGTCGATCGCCTCCATCGCCGAGCGCCGGTAGGCCCGGAAACCGGAGTTGCAGTCACGCACTCGAAGGCCGAGCACCACCCGCGTGAAAGCGTTGGCGGCGATGGTCAGGGCCTGGCGGCCGGCACCGCGATCCGCGTCGCTACCACCGTCGATGTCGCGGGATCCCAGCACGAGGTCGTACCGCTCGAGCGCCGCCAACATCGCGGGAATATGGACCGGATCGTGTGAGAGGTCGGCGTCCATTTCGACGATGCGCTGGGCACCCATGTGCATCGCCTCGATGAAGCCGTCGCGACCGGCGAGACCGCGACCTTGCAGCCCCCGCCGGTGCAGCAGATGGAGCCGCGGATCTTCCCGAGCGAGCTCGCGAACCAGCTCCCAAGTGCCGTCGGGAGAGTTGTCGTCAACCACCAACACATCGATTTCGAGGGGCAGCGCGCGCAGCCGCGAGAGGAGAGGGCGAATGTTCTCTCGCTCGTTGAGAGTGGGAACCACGACCACGGTGGAGGCGTTGATCGTCATGGGTCGAGATTACCGGCTAACTCGATGGCGCGTGACCGCGTAATCACCCTCGGGTCGAGTAGAGTCGCCCGCACCAGATGGGGGCGCGCTGCCCCGGTGTCGCCCATATGTATGAGTGCCTCAGCGAGCGTCAAGTGCGTGAGGGCGTCGCCAGCGTCGAAGCCGATCGCCTCGCGAAGCTGCGCGATCGATTCACTGGTGCGTCCTAAGGCGAGCAATGCACGCCCGGCCTCTCGGTGCGCGGTCGCCGACGGCATCTTCTCCGTCGCACGCATTGTCAGGGGGAGACAGCTCGCCGGATCGCCCCGCCGCAACCATTCCGACGCCAACCGCAACTGAAGCGTTGGTGACAGCTCCGTGTCTTCGGAGGCCCCCTCCATGATCTTTTTCGCCGCGGGGTCGCCGGCGCGGCTGAGCGCAATCGCTTCGCCGACACGCGATATCGGATCGGCCGGATCGGCCGCCAGTGCCCGAGCGTAGATCTCGACGGCAGTGCTCGGGCTGTCGGTGGCCAGCGCTGTCGCCGCGATCCGTCGTAGCTCCTCGGGGCGGGCTGCCGCGGAGGCTTCGCGCAGAATCCGTTGGGCGCTCGTGGGGTCTTTACTCGCTCGCGCCAGCAGGAGGCGCGCGCGCAGATCACTGGTCGTGGCCAAGAGCGGCACCAGGATCCGCGCGGCTTCGTCTCGCTCGTCGATGC
>CAZFNT010000038.1:0-1957 GCA_964520315.1 uncultured Gemmatimonadota bacterium | reverse complement strand
CCCCTCGGCGCAATCGAGGGCGAGTCGAGTGTCGCTGGGGGCGAGCGAGAGGGCGCGGCCGAAGAGCGCAGCCGCGCCGGCCCATTTTCCGGAATCGGCGCGGATGCGGGCGCGAGCCAGGGCGATCTCGGTGCTGCGCGGAAAGTCGATTGCTGCATCGTTCAACAGGGCGTTGGCGCGCTCGGGTTGGGCCGCGGCCAGAACGTGGGAGGCGATCGCTACGAAGTCGGGCGCCTCGACTGGCCCGGGGGCGTTCTCCACGACTCCGGCCGCGCGCTGCGGATCTCCGGCGGCGGCGAGATGGTGGGCAAGGCGGCGGTAGGCTCGGTGATCGCTGGGGCGCGGTTCCGCGAGATAGGCATTCCAGGCCGAGGTCACCTCGGGGCGGGGCGGATGAGCGCCCTGCGATGCGGAGAAGGCCGCGTCGCGCGCGTAGGCGAGCGAGCGCAGAAGCCGAGTGGGCTCGCCGGAATGGAGATCGACTTCGCCCAGAATCGCAAGCGCTTCGCCAGCGTTCCCGCTCCGCAGGATCAGATCGGCGAGCTCCGAGCGCACGCGGGGCGATCGGTCCCCTGCCTCGAAGGCCTGGCGCAGACGGGCTTCCTCGGCGCGGTGGTTGGCGGCAGCTCTCTTTGCCGTTTCGAGAAGAGTGGACACGGCCGCTCCGTGCACCGGATCGGCTGCCCAGGGAGCGACACGCTCACGAGCCCGGGCCGGTGATCCCAGGGCGAGGTGGGAGCGTGCCTCTTCGATGGCTATGCGCGCATCTTTGGGCGTGAGGGCGAAGGCTCGGCGCATGGCGACCAGGGCATCTTCGGGCCGGCCGCGCGAGCGCCGAAGCTGCGATAGATCGAGAAGTGCGCTGCTGCGCACCCGTGGGGTGAAGTTGCCGCCGGCGCCGAGGGCCCACCACATCGAATCGGCTGTGGCGCTGTCGCCGACGGCGAGAGCGGTCTGGGCGGACTGGTGGCTGAGCGCCGCCTCTTCGCAAGCCAGCGGAATGGCGCCGCGGGCGACCCGCCAGGCTGCGTGCGGATCGCCGTCGTGGCGCAGAGCCGACATCAGCCTCGCGGTCAGGGTGCAGTCTCTCCGCGACCGGCGTAGCGCGATCCGCAGGTCGTCGGTCGCCGCCCCATAGCGTCCTTCGTGGTGGGCAATCGAGGCTCGGGCCGCCAGGGGCGCGGAGGACTCGGGCCAGGCGACGACGAGTGAATCGAGGATCCTGCTCCCCATTGGACCCGCTTCACCGAAGGCTCTGGCGATCCGTTCGCGCCCCGATTCGTTGAGCGTGGGGGCGAGCGAGCGGAGCGAGCGTGTGGCGGCTTCGCTCGCGCCGGCCGCCAAGAGGAGCTCCGTGTGCTCTACCGAGACGGTGTCGGCGCCCGCGAGGGTCTTGCGCGCGGCGGCGAGATCTCCGGCGCGCAACTGGGCCTGGACGAGCTCGCGCATGATCGCGCGGTCGTCGGGCGCGAGTCCGTGCGCCCGCAGGAGTTCGGGCGCCGGGTCCGCGCTCGACCGGGCAAGTGCCGCGATCGCCCGGGCGGCCGGTCCGGCCTGCTGCTGCAGGGTGTCGAGTTGGGCGAGGGCGTCGAGCGGGTTCGCCGATGCCCGGGCCAGCAGTAGGCGCGCTTCGATGCGCGCGGGGTGGGAGCGCAGCAATGCCTTGAGCTTTCGCTCTGCTTCGTCGCCTCGGTCTGCCGCGATCAGGAGCTGGGCGTAGCTTTCGGCGAGCGGATGGTCCCGGGCGATACGCTCCGATGCGGCGTCGAGCAGAGAGAGATCGGCCACGGCGGGCGGCAGCGGGCGCGCGAGGAGCAGCTCGGCCCATCCGCGGAGGGCCGGTGCATGTGTGGGATCGAGCGCGAGCGCGCGGCGGAACGACTCGGCCGCGTGCTCGTGGTTTCCCGCGGCGAGAAGGGTTGTGCCTTTCGATGCGTGGGCCTCTTGTGAGCGATCG
>CAZFNT010000037.1:2722-15335 GCA_964520315.1 uncultured Gemmatimonadota bacterium | reverse complement strand
GCGATCGTGTGCGGATTCTCCCGGTCGGCATCCGGTGGAACCGCGATTTGTCCGTGGCCCCCAAGTCGGTTCGCGTGAAGATTCCCTGGAAGTTCCTCGACAGGCACGTCGATGACCGCGGTGCGTATCTGCTTCTGATGCGCCTTCGTCGGCCCAGGAGAATCTCCATCGGACAACTCGGAGAACACCGTTTCGAGGCAGGAAGTTATATCTACGTGGGTTCCGCCATGGCTCACCTGAGTCGCCGGGTGGAACGGCACCTGCGACGACGGAAGCGACATCACTGGCACATCGACGATCTGCGCCAGGTCGCCGATGACGTTGCGGCCTTGCCCATTCGCTCTGCGCAGCGGCAGGAATGTCAGTTGGCGGCATCCGTGTCACGGTATGCCTCGATCGCCATGAAGGGATTCGGCAGCTCGGACTGTTCATGCGATTCCCACCTGTACTATCGCGCCGAGCCGCCCATGGAGGACGTCGAATTTCACCGAATTCTACAGCAATTCCGGATGCGAGCTCCGAGTCCGAGTCCATAGATAGCCGCCACACGCACGACTATACTGACAACGCGCCTGCTGGAGTTTCCTGCTCCCGGCGCGTCTCCCTCACCAGCGCCCCTCCCCGGCGCGTGACAGCCATCGACCGCATCTGCCGGGCCCTTGATCATGTCCAAGGCCACCTCGGATGGACTGGCTCGTGTCCAGTCCGAAAGCCGCATCCCCGCCAGCACCTGGCGTGAGTGGTGCAATCGACTCGAACTCGACCCCTTGCTGGCCGTCGAGGTCTGGGACGAGGTGTGCAACCCGATGCGGACCGCGTCTGGACAGGCGCCCGACCTAACCTTCATCCTGCAGCTCCGTGCAACACGTCCCGACCACTATATCGATGATTTTCGAGACGAGTTGCCGTCGATTTTTCTGACGGCAAAGCTGCTCGACGCCCTGGAGGAGGAGGACTTCGCCGGGGGCCGTGGCAAGGCCGCCCTTCTGCGCCTCTATCGTCACGTGGCCGGCAAGGGTGACGATGTGGTGACACGACCCTTTCTCGTGCATGTGGGTTGTCTTCTGCTGCTGCCCCACTCTGAATCTCGTCTCATCCACGACTCCTAGTCGCTTCTCTCGTAGACACGACAGCGGGATCGGAAACCCCTTTGAGCGAAACTGCGCTCACCGAGAAGCCGCCAGCCGCGCTCGACAACACCTTCGAGAGCGTCGAGAGATCGATGGTCCTGGGTCAGCACGACGAACTTTCCTCCACGCCGACAGATCCGATGGGCTTCGGCGAAGGTATCCCGGTAGAGGGAGATGTTTGACTCGCGCGTCCCAATGCTCTGGCCCCAGGGCAGATCCGCGCACAACCGGTCAAAACTCGCCTCTGCAAAGGGCAGCGCCCTTGTGTCGGCCCTCAATAGCTTGATGCGATCACGGAGACCAGCGGCTGTCGAGTTGTGCTTCGATGCGTCCAGAGCCTGCGGAATGTTGTCGACCCCGACCATCATTTTGGCTCGTCCCCACTTGAGTCGTTCGATTAGGATCGACCCACTGCCGCACATGAGATTGAGGAAACGATCACCCGGCGCCGGACGGGACAACTCCACCAGAGCTGCGGCAACGGTCCCGCTGAGACTTCCCCGGTAATCCACCTTTCGCCACGCACGGGTCCCGAGGGGTCGAGCGCCGACGCGGCTCAACACTTCCCATCCGGTCTCGCCGGGCCGCAAGGCCAACACGAGATCTCCCGTGTCGTTGGCAAAAGGCAGGGACAGTTTCTCGGCGATCTGTGAACCGAGTCGCTGCATGGTCGGCGAATCCGAACCCGCTGCGTCCAGGCGAAGGCCGGTGAATTTTTCAGCCGGAGTCACTTCCATCACGGTTTTCAGGTCGCTAACGATGGCGGCCAGATGTTCCGGCGACAGCAGGGTCCGAGGCCGGGCGACGCGGAAGTCTCTGCGCAGAGACAATACGTGGCACAGACGCAGGGACAACAAGGCTCGTGAACGACCACCGAAGACGAAGTGGCATTCGCCACCCTTCGAGTGCGGAACATGGGTGACGTGATCCTTGAAACGCTGATCGAGTTCGCCTTTGAGCAGGTCTTCGAGCCCAGGTAAGGCCGTGCCAACCCAGAGATTGGGCGTACCACCAGTAGGGGCCCTGCGTGGTGGGCGCCCCGTGTGGTGACCTGACTTCGGCGCGCCTCGCCCGGTCGGGCTCGAGGCGGATGGCGCCTCCGAGGAAGCGATCCGGGACCAGGCGCCCGAGCACGAGATTCGCGTCGGTCACGGTGGCCGCCTCGCCGCCAAGGCCGTAGCAGACGGGTCCGGGGCGGGCTCCCGCACTCCGCGGTCCCACGCGCAAAGCCCCGCCGGCGTCGATGTCGGCGATCGAACCGCCACCCGCCCCGACTGTGTGGATGTCGAGCACGGGCGTGCGCAGTGTCATGCCTGCGAAGTGCATCTCGCTCGTTGCCATGGGCTCGGATCCGCAGACCGTCACATCGGTAGATGTTCCCCCCATGTCGAATGCTATTGAAGACGGCCTGCCGAGCGCGACGTTGGATTCTCGTTTCCCAGAAACATCTCGCGAGGGGAATGAGCGCTCCCGTCGAATCACGCTCCTTGCGCCCACCACTCCTCCCGCCGGCCCGGAGAGCAGAGTACGAATCGGCTCTTTGACGGCGTAGCCCACCGATGCGGTTCCGCCTGATGAGAGCATGACCCTCACGCTAGGAATGCGGCGAGAGAGACGGCGGAGATAGCGAGTCATCAAAGGCGCAACGTAAGCATTGGCGACGGTTGTCCAGGCCCGCTCAACCTCTCTGAACTCACACACCAGATCGCTGGAAATGGTGACATGGAAACGAGCCGCTCTGAGTAAGGTCCCCACCTTGCGTTCGTGTCGAGATTCGGCATAACTGTGGAGCAGACAGATCGCCACCGACTCGATATCGGCTTTCCGAAGCGTGTCGATCAGGGCCGGAAGCTCGTCGAGATCGATTGCCTGGACGGTCTCTCCCCGCGGTCCAATCCGCTCGGTCACTCCGAGCGCGAGTGCGACCAAGGAGGGCGACCGCTTCGGCTCCAATGCGTAGAGATCGGGCCGGGACTGGCGTCCGATCAGGGCCAGGTCTTCGAATCCACGGGTCGTGACCAGCGCGGCGCGGGCACCGCTTCTCTCCAGCAGCGCGTTGGTCGCAACCGTAGTGCCGTGAACGACCTCCAGCTCATCCATCGTCGGCGAGCGCCCCCGATGATCGACGCTTGCCTCGGCCAGAACCGTGGCGATCCCCTGCTCGACGGCTCTCCCCGGGTCGCTCGGCGCCGACGGGATCTTCGCGACCCACCGCCGACCTCCCGGCTCCACGAGTACCACGTCGGTGAAGGTGCCCCCGGTGTCCACGCCGATGGACCAGGTGCCGATCCGGGCCTCGAGCGTGGAATGGAGAGCTTCACTCATCTCGAGCAGAGTAGACTTTCGGATCGGGCGACACCCGTCGAAAGAGCCACCGAATGATCACGCCCCTTCAGCTTGCCGGACTCGTTCTCGCCATGGTCGGCGTCGGGCAATCGTGGAAAAACCCGAAGCTCGGCGGCGGCTTGATGGTGCTCGGTGCCATGATTCTGGGCATCGGAACCGTAATGGTCGGGGGTCGCTTCCACGTAATCGTCGGAGCTGCCTGGACGATCGTCGTGCCGGTATTCGCGATCTTGCGGAGCCGCATACGGGCCGGCGATACCGCCCGCGCCGCACAAGCACGCGAATCCCTCGCCCGGCTCCGACGCCATCGAGCGGAGTCCGGAAAGGGGTAAACTACTTGTTCGAGAAGATCGCCGGATTCTGCAGCTTCATCACGGCGCTCATGTCCCCTTCGACCTTCAGCTTCTGATTCATGAACGCGGTCATCGGGTTGACCGTGCCTTCGATCACGCCGATCCATGTCTCGTCAGCGGCGATGATCGTGGATGTCGGGCTATCGTGCAGGCCCTCCGCGCTCGAGCACGCCCCGTCGCCGACGGTGAGGTAGTAATCCCCCCCTTTTTCGCCGGAGATCTTGAACTGAATCACCGCGGTCCAGTCCCCCGCCCCGTCGGGCTTGAAGCGGTTGGGGAACTCGTCGAAGATCTGCTTCACGTGGGTGATCGGCATGTCGGGGCTCCTTGAATCGGCGCGGCAAGAGGGGGTGGATCGGGCTGTTCACTGACCGGTGCATCAATGTAGGGGGCGGCAGGCGGGCTGTCAACGGCCCCTGATTCCCGCTGATCTATGCCAGAATGGGGGCTGGCCCGAACCCACCCACGCGTCCGCGATGCGCCCACAACCCTTTGGGCCCGCGCAAGAGTAGTTTGCTGTTTTGGCATCCCATCTGCACCACATCCGGGCGCCAATACAGCAAGCTATTCTTGCGCGGACCCTTTACGAGACGGAGGAACCGATGCCCAAGACCCTGAGAATTGCGAACTGCAGCGGGTTCTACGGGGACCGCCTCTCGGCGGCGAAGGAGATGGTCGAAGGAGGAGCGATAGACTTCCTGACAGGGGACTACCTCGCTGAGCTCACCATGATGATCCTCTATAGGGACCGTCGAAAGGACCCCAGCCGAGGGTACGCGCGAACCTTCTTGACGCAGATGGAGCAGGTTCTGGGGCAATGCGTCGATCGCAACATAAAAGTTGTCTCGAATGCGGGCGGACTGAACCCGAAGGCCCTCGCCGAAGAGATCGAAGGGCTGGCCCGGAAGCTCGGTGTCGAGCCGAAGGTGGCCTGGATCGAGGGGGACGAAATCACCGAAAAGCTCGATGAGCTGCAGGCGAGCGGCAATCCGCTCGTGGACACCGCGACCGGACGACCCCTGGCCGAACTCGACGAGCGCGTGCTCTGCGCCAACGCCTATCTGGGAGCGTGGCCGATCGTCGAGGCGCTGAGACGCGATGCCGACATTGTGATCTGCCCGAGGATCACCGACACCGCGTTGGTGGTCGCCCCCGCCGCCTGGCACCACAATTGGAAGCGGGACGACTGGGACCGGTTGGCCTCGGGCATCGTGGCGGGGCACATCCTGGAGTGTGGAACGCAGTGCACTGGAGGTAACTACGCTTTCTTTGAAGAGATCGAATCGCTCGAGAGCCCGGGATTCCCGATCTGTGAGATGAACGAAGACGGTTCGTTCACGATCACCAAACATGAAAACACGGCGGGACTGGTGTCGGAGGGCACCGTAACGGCCCAGCTCCTATATGAGACTACCGACGCCCGCTATCTCACGCCCGACGTCATTGCCCGTTTCGACACGATCCGTCTCGATGAGGAGGGTCCTGACAGGGTAAGGGTGACCGGAGTCAAAGGTGAGCCCCCGCCGGAGACACTGAAGGTGGCGATGCTCTATCTGAACGGCTACCGGAACTCCGGCAGCATCCTGCTCACCGGTCTCGACATCGAGAAGAAGGCGAGAATGGTCGAGGATGCGTTTTGGAAGCTGATGGGAGGGAAGGACAGTTTCGACGAGGCACGCGCCGATCTGATCGATCTGACGGAACCGGATCCCAAGTCGAATGATCTGGCCTACGCGCGTCTGCGTTTTGCGATGCGAGACCGAGATCCGGAGCAGGTAGGGCGCCGCTTCTTCGACAAGATCGTGGAGCTGGCTCTCTCGAGCATTCCCGGATTCACCGTGCCGACCGGACTGAGAAAAAGGGCGTCGCCATGTGTGTCGTTTTGGGGAGCGCTCATACCGGCTGCCGAAGTGGAGCAGGTGGTCATAGTCGACGGAGAACGGATCCCAGTGCCGCACACCACCCCCACCGCCGCAGATCAGATCACGATGGAGCCGGAGGCGATCGAAATCCCCCCGGCGCCGCGCGGGCCGACGCAACGGATACCGATCGGTCGAGTTCTCGGCTCTCGATCGGGAGACAAGGGAGGGGCCGCTACACTCGGAGTCTGGGGAAAGACCGCGGAGGTCTACTCATGGGCGGTGGAGTATCTGACAGTCGAAAAGGTGAGAGAGCTGATTCCAGAAGCAGGGGACCTACGGATAGAGCGCTTCCTCATGCCGAATATCTGGTCGATCGGTTTTCTCATCGACGGACTCCTGGGCGAAGGAGCCAGCGCTTCGACTCTCATCGATCCGCAGGCGAAATCGTTGGGAGAGTACTTCCGGGCTCGTTTCGCGGATGTGCCGGAGACGCTAATCGGCGATTGAAACGCGAAAGCGGCGGGCCCTAATCGGACCCGCCGCTTTACTCCCCTGTGGAGGCAGAGCCGGACTAATAGTCGCTATCTTCGTCGATGAACACCATATCGCCGTCCGCTGTGTACTCGAGCACGTCGCCACCGATCGCTTCTCCGGAAGCGTCCATGAAAGCAACGATCCCGCCCGAAGCGTCGAGCATGGCGAGCATGCCGCCGGAAGCATCGAGCATAGCGAGCATGCCGCCGGAAGCGTCTAGCATGGCGAGCATGCCGCCGGAAGCATCGAGCATGGCGATCATGCCGCCGCTGGCCATCAGCGCATCCATGAAATCGTGACCCGAAGCGTCGAGGAAGGAGATGATTCCGCCCGACGCATCGAGCATCGCAATGATTCCACCGCTGGCATCGAGCATCGCAATGATTCCACCGCTGGCATCGAGTATGCCCAACATCACTCCGGACGCGTCGAGGAACGCGACGATTCCACCCGAGGCTTCGAGCATGGCGATCAGTCCGCCCTGCCCCATCATGAGCGACTCGAGATCACCGAAAGTGATCCGCCAGAGGACGACCTCTCCGAGTTTGTTGTCGAACATGCAGAAGAGGCCCTCGGGCGTCTCTATGAAGAGCACGATACCGACGTCGGGATCATCGACGACGACGCCGAGCTGGGTCGTCGGGTAGACCGGCATCGCGGGGGCGGATTCGTCGACATACCCACCGAGGTTCTCGGCCGGCTCCGATACGATCGACTGCCAGTCAGAGAGAGCGGCGAAAGGGTCGATCACGCCGTATCCGTGACCTGCATCCCAACCGGATTCACCGAGGTCGTTGGCGGTTTGCAGGATGATGTTCCGCACGTCGAGGGGCGTGAGGTCGTGGGAGGTCGCGCTGGAGTTCGACAGGATGAGCGCGGCCAGCGCGGCGACATGCGGAGATGCCTGGGAGGTTCCAGCGCTAAACCAGTAGCCTGTTTTGTTCGGGTTCCTGTGCCCGATCGCACCACTGAGGATTCCGTCGGGGTATCCGTCGAAATCCTGGTCCCTCTTCACGCCACCAGGCGCCATCACGTCGAGGGCCGCGCCGTAGTTCGAATAGGGAGTGCGGGTTCCGAAGCGATCGACCGCGCCTACCGCAATCACTTCGTTGTACGCCGCGGGATAAGAAACAGTCGGCACGCCCTTGTTCCCGACTGCGGAAACCATGACGATCCCCTGCTGATCCGCGTCCTCGACGACCTGCTGCAAGTACGGTCCCGGCTGGAAACCCGGCGGGAACGACACGCTCATATTGATGACGCGATACTCGAAGCTCTGGTTGATGATGTGTTGGATTCCATCGGCCAGGGTCTCGGTCGTTCCGTGCCCTTGTGAGTCGAGCACGCGAACCGGCGCCAGTGTGAAGAATGGCGCCATTCCGGAGACGCCGCGATTGTTGTCGATACTGGTGTGGATGATGCCCGCGACGTGTGTACCGTGCTGATTCAGGTCATAGCCGTCTGCTTCGCCATCGACGAGATCGATCGCCGCGGCCACCGCGGTACCCATGTCTTTGTGTCGCCGACAGAATCTTCCGCTTCGGCCGTGGAATCCGCTCTTCCAGGCAACGCCGGAGTCGAGAACGGCGATCAGCAGATCGGATGCCGGCGCGGTGCCGTGCTCGATCGCCCAGGCGGCTTCCATGTCGAGCATCTCGAGATTCCACTGCCGCCCGTAGTGGCGATCGCTCGGCGCATAGCCACCGGTGTAGGCGGCGGATTTGCAGACGGCATTCGGAGACGCAGCCGCCACCCGCGGGTCGGCGCGCAGTGCTTCGAGCAGCTCTCGCAAACCACTTCGGTCCGCAAGGGGGCCGCGACGTCCAAGTCGGCCCAGGCGTCTGGCGATCGCCGCCGGAGCCGGAGTGCGGACCTTGAACCAACCACGGGGCATTCCGTCGCGCTCGAGCTTGAGGCCGTAGTCGGCAAAGAGCTCGCTTCTCTGAAAGCGACGCATTCGGGGCGTTAGCTGCACGAGCAGCTCGCGATCCACGACCTCGACCAGCGTGCCGAGCTCCCCAACGGGAGTCTGGATCGTGTGGCGGCCGGCGACGACACTCGAAGCGCTAGCTGCCGAGGGAGCTGCCGCCGCTGCATCCGCTGGCGCCGATACGGTGAAGCAGGCCATGGCGAGCACGCCCCAGAGCGCGTGTTTGGCCCGAGGACTGTTGTCATGTACGGAATCGAGTCTTGGCATCTTGCTCTCCGACAGGGAATTGTCATGCCCCACCTCGAGTGCACTCCGCGTCGAGAGATGGTGGGTCCCTCGTCATTGTCGGTGCGGTGGGAGCTGAACTGACGCTGCCGGATAGAGCAGGAGGCGTGCCTCGTCGACATTGCAGATTGCAACTAGCTAAGAAGTTGCTGATAGCGAGGTTACGGACTTCATCGCAGGAGTCGCGGAATGCAACTTGGGAATCGACCGGAACTTGTGTCGTTCCTGAACAGCGTTGTTCAGACTGAGAACAGCCGCTCTCATCCGACCGCGCTAATGCTCGCGCTATCGGCTTGCTCGACGCGATTTCGACCGCGTCGCTTGGCTTCGTAGAGAGCCACATCGGCCGCTGGGAGCAGGAGATCCAGGGCCTCCGTCGTCTCCGGCGTCAGAGTCACGACACCGATGCTGAAGGTGATCTGGTGGGCGGGGAGGAACTGCGTGCCTTCAACTCTCAGCCGGATCTCCTCGGCGGTAGTCATCGCTCGCTCGGCATCGAATGCGGGCAGTACAACGGCGAACTCCTCTCCGCCGAGACGACCGACGACACCAATCTCTCCGACGACCTCGCGCATGACCGCCGCGGTTCCAGCCAGCACCTCGTCGCCCGCCGCGTGTCCGTACTGGTCATTGACGCGCTTGAAGTGATCGATGTCCAACATGAGAAGAGAGATGGGCGCCTGGCGCCTGCGGCATCGGTGGAATTCCTCCTCCATACGCTGGAGGAAGTAGTGGCGCATCGCGACGCGCGTCAAGTCGTCGACAGTCGCTCTTTCGAATAGGCGGGCGTTCCTTATGGCGAGGGCGGCCTGATTCGCCAGTGATTGAAGAACGAAGAGCTCTTCTCGACTCACGTCGTAGACAGCTCTGTCGTCATCCACATACAAGGTGCCGATGACGCCTTCGATATCGGATACAGGCACGCCGATGATGAAACGAAGCTGGAGCTTGCGTATCGATGAGCGGCGCGCGATCTCACTGGCGTCGGCGACATTCGTTACGACAAGGGACTCCCCGGATCGAAGGACATCGGCAACGAAAGACCTGCTGTAGCTCTCGTCCGATGCCTCGGCGCCATCTCGATATGCGGATGCGACCAACTCAGGCCCCTCGCCAGCATTGGAAGTAAGGAACACGAGAGCACGTCGCGCCCCTGTGAGCTCGACGGTCTTCTGAGCGATGAGAACCAGCAGGGGATCGAGCTCGCGGATCGCGTTGATTTGCAGCGTGATCTCGAGCAGGTGCTTGAGAAGGTGATCGCCGGGCGTGAAGCGCGGGCGCTCGTTGTTCAGAAGTTCGTCGTCCTCGATCTCCATCATCACGCGATTAGCTTCGCCATGGTCCCCGAGGGCGCCCAGCCGCTCCAGTCCCTCCATTGCATGCTCGAGCAATGCGCGCGCCGCGCCATGTCTGCTGGCCTTCAGCAGCAGTCGGGCTCTGGCGATATCGACACGATGGGCAGCGTGGTTCAGATTCAGGAGCTCCATCGCGCGACGGGCCCTGGCGTAGCGCAGCAGGGCCTTCGCGCCCGATCCGGACCGTTCCGCGATGAGCCCGGATATCGCGGCGAGCTGCGCCAACTCCGCCTTGGCTCCCGCCCTGCGAGCAGCCATGATGGTCGCGACTACCATGGCCCGAGCCAGCTCCAGATTGCCATACTCGGCTTCCCAAGCCGCGATCCGCCGTATGGCTTCGATCCCGTCTGGAGGCTCCAGCAGAGGATCACCCTCGAGCTCAGGCGACGCGGCGACGATACCGAGTGCGGCGTTGTCGAAGTGGCTTCGCGCAAGCTCGGGATTCCCCTCGACGAGCTCCAGCTCACCCATATTGCCTTCCAGAGTCGCCTCCGCCCCCGGATCTTCCAGCGTTTTGGCAAGCTCCAGCCCCTCGCTGAGCATCGCTCTGGCGCGGCGTAGCTCTCCGCGGTCTCGCAGCAGAAGTCCCACGTTGTTCAGGGTGCGCATGCGGGTTCGCAGGTCGCCGACACCCTTGGCCACCGCGAGCACATCACGGTACGCTTCCGCCGCCTCCGCCCAGGAACCACCGTCGAACTGAGCAACCGCCTGGTTCGAAAGCGCAACCAGATAGCCTCGAAGATCGTTGGCCCGCCTGCTGCGCTCGGCGGCATCGTGGAAATAGCGGGCCGCATCGGTGTATTCGGAACGGTGGTACAGGATCGCCCCGAGCGCCACCTCGCACGCTGTTGCCCGCCGGTGATCGCCGACCTCCTCGAATACCGAGAGAGCCGCTGAGTAGCTTTCCTGCGCTCGATCCCGATCGCCCCTCGCGAGGTCGATCCGAGCTCGGGTCGTCTGGATCCTCGCGCGTTGCTCGCGGCCGTCCGGAATCCGGTCGAGCAACGCTTCCGTGTCGTCCAATACCGCCTGGCAGCCGTCGGTGTCTCCCTCGGAAAATCGAACCAGCGCCAGGCGATGGAGCAGGACCACTTTCAGAGATCCCGCTACGCCCACGGGAAGCGAGCTGACCGCGGGAACCCCTATGTCGAGCGCCCGCCGAGCCTCGTCGACTCGCTCCGTGCTCAGGAGCGACTTGGCGAGACGGGCTGCCGCGCTGGCTCGACTCATGGCGTCGCTCGACCGAAGTACCGGATCCAGAACCGGGCCGACTTCGCTCCCCCTGCCCGCTCGATCGAGAGCTCTGCCCCAAGCCAGGCGGAGCTCTTCGATCAGCGGGCTCGGAGCGCGATCTTCGTGAGCTTCGACGAACTCCGCAAGAGCGTCTGCCTCTTCGACATAGAGATGGAGTGCGGCGTACCCTTCCCCGGATTCGTCGAGGGCGATTCGAGCCCCGTGGTAGTCGTCGCACTCGCCGAGGTGCTGGGCGATCCTCGCATGAGCTCGAGGACGGCTCGCGCGATCGAGTCGATCGAGCCCCGCCCTCAGTGCGTCCGCCGCTCGTCCGTGCAGCACCGCCCGCGCGACCGGTTTCAGCTCCTCAAGCAGCGATCGGGCCGTGGATCGAGAGGAGAAGTGCAATGTCGGCTCCTCCCACGGAGCCATCGCGTCGTGCCGGCGGACCACGAAACCGAGCGCCTCCAAGCGATCGACGGCTTCGCCGGTTTCGCCCGATTCGCGGCGAGCCACCGAGGCGAGGAGAGCAAGAGTCGCTTCGCCAAGAATCGCCAGGCTCTCGGCTGTTCTGTGCTCGGCATCCCCAAGGTGGCTCGGGAGCGCCACCGCGGTGGCATCCTCGATCTCGGGCACTTTGAAACGAGCGCCCGGAAGCTCCGCGGTCCAGCGGCCGTCGTATCGAAGTTGCCCCGAGCGCATCAGGGAGCGGACCGCCTCTTCGATGGCGCCCGGAGCACCATGAGTCGCCGAATGGACCGCATTCACGAAATCGCTCGTGAGCCGCTCGGAGTGCAACATGCTCTCGAGCACGCTTCGGGTGCCGTCCGGATCGAGGGGCGCCGGCGCCACTCTTCGATGGGTGTCGCCCTTTTCGATCACCCGAATCGGCTCGGAACGAGAGAGCGCAGCCACCAGCGCCAGCTTCCCATCCGATGCTGTGCCGTGAATCGCGGCCAAGAGCCGCTCCACCAAGGGCATGGCGCTCTCTGGCGCGTCGACGATCAGCAGGGTTCTCCTGTGTCGAGCGAGCTCGTTCAGGACCGCGCCGAAGGCGTGAATGAGGCCGAGAACATCGGCATTCCCCGAATCGGCCGGCGTATTCGGCGGATTCTCGGCGGAATCGAGCGCCCCGACGACGCCCCTAATGGTCGACCAGGTGCCTCTGTCCGCCACGGGGGCTCCCGCGCAGGCATCCAGCCGGTCGAGCTCGGCGGTGAATAGCGCCCGCGCCAGGGCCGCATGTCCGTCCTCACCCTTCGCGGGTGCGATCGAGATCACCGAAGCTCCCAAGCGACGGCCCAGCGTGGCGGCCTCGGACAGTAGGCGCGTGCCCCCCGACTTCGGCTCGCAGGCCAAGTAGGTCGAGTAGAGACGGCGCCCACGCGCCGAGAGAGTAAGCGACCAGCGAATAGCCTCGATGGCCTCTTCGCGCCCTACCAGCTCCGGCTGGGCCAGGCGACCACCGGTCGGACCGGCGACGCCGTCGAGCATCTCCAATGCCGCTTCGGCAGATGCGGGACGGCGAGCGGACAGAGGATCGAGTAGCCGCTCGATTAGCTCTCGCACATCTTGTGGAACCGAT
>CAZFNT010000037.1:0-2712 GCA_964520315.1 uncultured Gemmatimonadota bacterium | reverse complement strand
GACGATCGGCGGCGGTCCCTCTCGGGCCTCGGCCATGGTCTCGATCGGGTCGGAAGATGGGAACGCGGGCTTGCCGCAAGCGAATTCATAAAGGCAGGAGCCGAGCGCGAAGAGATCGGTGCGAACTGAAGGAGGCGCTCCGTCGAGGTACTCGGGCGCCAGATAACCCGGCGTGCCGGCGACGCTGGCCGAGCTCTCATCGACCGATGCGGAGAGGCCGAGATCGGCGATCCTCAGGATCGGCCCCGATCGCCCTTCTTCAACCAACAAGTTACCGGGTTTGAGATCGCGATGCACCAGACCTTGGCCATGGAGATGGGCCAACCCCTCCAGAAGATCGGCGGCAACCGCACGCAGACGTTCCGCGGGGAAGGAGCCAACAAGGGCCTCCGCGTCGCCCCCTGTCGCCAACTCCATGACGACGAAGGGGTTGCCGTCGTGAACTCCACAGTCGTAGACCTTGAGCAGGTTGCGATGCGGCCGCTCCGCCAGGATCCGGAACTCCCGGCGAAAGGCGACCAGCTCCGCCCCTCCGCGCCGCTCCCGGTGAATCTTCATGGCGACTTCACAGCCATCGATCCGGCGGATGGCGCGATAGACGAGGCTCGCGGCGCCCTCGCCGATCGGCTCGACGACGCGATACCTGGCCGGGACGGCTGGGTTCAAGAAGGTCTCCGGGGCTGTCGGGCCGGCACGGGGAAATGGCAGGAATCCATGCCGAACGAGGGCGGGGATTCGAAAAGAGCCGGGGCTACCTACTCAATCGACCTCGGAGCTCCGAATATTGACCGATCATGGGAAGAATCGACGCCTACTTGCCGCGAAGTTCCACTAGCACCTCACCGGGCGACACGCGCGCGCCTTCGGCGGTGTGGACCGCGGCAACCTCTCCGTCGCGGTGCGCCCGCAGTGTGGTTTCCATCTTCATGGCGCTGAGGACGATGAGGGCATCGCCCTTCCGAACCACATCACCCTCGCGTACGAGCACGCGCGAGACGACGGCTGGAGTGGGTGGCGCAATCGCATCGGAGCCCGATGCTTGATCGCTTCTCTTGCGCGCCGAAGTATTGGTCAGGTCTTCCAGAACGAAGGTCTGCCCTCCGACGAAGATCTGCTTCTTCGATCCGATCGACGCGATGTGCGCCACGAAGGAGCGGCCTTCGATCTCGATCCAAAGTCGATGCCGATCGAGGCGCCGCCAGCGGACGGTCCTTTCCTCGCCGCCGGCATCGATTCGCCACGAGCCCGATTCCAGCCTGTGCGCACCGACCAGGTGGGCCTCGTCTCCCTCGGCGATGCGGAGCTTGATTGTCATAGCCTCCACTGGCCGAGGCTGGTCCAGGGGGTGATGGCAGTCGGCTTCGCGTTGCCGGCGTCTTGGGCCGAGGCCGCCGCCGGCTCACGGGCGTCCGCGATGAACGCCACGAGGGCATCGGCGAGCGCGTCGCGCCCGGGGGCCCAGGATGCCATCTGCTCGTCGATGAAGCGGGTAGAGAGATGAGCGCCGGCGAAGGCCTCGGTCGCTATCAGATCGTGAAGGAAGGGGATGGTGGTCTCGACTCCCAGGATCGGGTACTCCCGCAGTGCCTGCGCCATTCGCCCCCGCGCCGACTCACGATCTTCGCCCCAGGTGATGAGCTTGGCCACGATAGGATCGTAGTCGATCGGAATCTCGCTCCCGGAAACCACCCCGCTGTCGACCCTGACGCCTGGACCGACCGGCTCCTCCTGATGCAGGATCGTGCCGGGAGAAGGCATGAAGTCCGCAGCTGGATCTTCCGCGTACACGCGACACTCCATGGCGTGTCCACGACAAGTGATCGCGTGCTGCTCCCACTTCAGTCGTTCGCCCGCCGCCACTCGAAGCTGTGCGGCCACCAGATCCAACCCTGTCACAGCCTCAGTCACCGGGTGTTCGACCTGTAGCCGCGTGTTCACTTCGAGAAAAAAGAAGGCGCCATCTTCGTCGACGAGAAACTCGACCGTGCCCGCGTTGGTGTAGCCGCCAGCCGTGGCCAAGCGCACGGCAGCATCGCAGATCTCATCGCGAAGCCGCTTCTCCAGCGCCGGCGCTGGCGCTTCTTCCAAAATCTTCTGATGCCTTCGTTGTATCGAGCACTCGCGCTCGAAAAGGTGCACCATATTCCCCTGTGTGTCGCCGAGTATCTGCACCTCGATGTGCCGCGCTCGCTCGAGGAATCTCTCCAGGAGGATCTCGGCGCTCCCGAAGGAGCTCAGCGCCTCTCGACTCGCCGCTTCGATCGCGTCTCTCAACTCGTCCACACCGGATACGAGTCTCATTCCCTTCCCGCCCCCGCCAGCGGCGGCCTTGATGAGCAGGGGATAGCCGACCTCGCCGGCAACACTCTCCAAGCTGTCGCTCAGAGCTCCGCTCTCTACCAGAGCTGCGCCTGATAGCACCGGCACGCCACACGATTCGGCCACCGAACGCGCCCGGGACTTGTTGCCCAAGAGCGCGATGGCGCTCGCGGCAGGCCCCACGAAAGTGACGCCGCTTTCTTCACATGCGCGCGCGAACTCCTCGCTTTCGGCGAGAAAACCGTAGCCGGGATGGATCGCTTCGGCCTCGGCTTCACCGGCGGCGTCCATGATCCGATCCAGGTTCAGATAGCTCTCATTTGGAGCGGCACCGCCGAGATGAACCGATCGATCGGCCATGCGAACGTGGAGCGCATCGGCGTCGGCATCGGA
>CAZFNT010000036.1:0-15392 GCA_964520315.1 uncultured Gemmatimonadota bacterium | reverse complement strand
GAGGATCCGCGCATCTACATCTTCTACTCCGCCCTGGGAAGCTACGGAACCTCGGTTTTCGACGGGTACTTCGATCCGATGAACGAGCTCACCGAGCAACAGGCGCAGAACTATGGCGGTCACTCGAACGAGGTGGAGATGTTCTACATGAGCTGCGACCCCGTGAATCCTGTGGCCCCTTCCACGCTCTCGGTCCTCGCGCATGAGTTCGAGCACATGATCCACTGGAACATGGACCAGAACGAGACATCGTGGGTAGACGAAGGCTGCGCCGAGCTCGCAATGTTGTTCTACGGTGTTCCCGATCCGATCACCGGTTTCCCCAGCAATCCCGACAATTCGCTCGTCGATTGGGATCAGGAATGGGCAGACTACATAAAATCGTATCTCTTTTCCGTGGCGGAGAGAACGGAAGTTCGTTTGCGCGTGTACGATCTTTCGGGGCGGGTGGTTGCGACACTGTTCGATGAGATCTTGTCCCCTGGTAGCCACACCACTCTCTGGGACGCGACCGACCTTGCCAGCGGTGTGTATGTGGCGACTCTCGATGCAAGAAACACGACGTCAACGAACCGACTGCTGCTTCTCAAGTAGGGGTCCGAACGAACAATGACATCTCTCATACTCCGTGCTGCAATTGCCATCGTCTCCATCGGCCTGCTGGCACCCGGGGGGCACGCTCAGGCGTTCGACTCCAGCCAACGCGCCCAGCTCGGCGCTCTCGATCGGCTTCCGCCGGCAGCTCGCGCCCCCCATCCGACCAGAGTCCTCGAAGGAGTGGTCGATGAGGAAACGTACGCGCTCGGGCCGGGAGACGAGCTCGAGATCATCATTCATGGCGGAGTGCAGCTACGGCAAACCGAGTGGGTAGGATCGCAGGGAAACATCGCCGTGCTGCCCGCCGGTGTCATCCACGCCGCGGGCAGGACGCTGGCGGATGTCTCGGAGCAGATCCGCGCGCTGCTCGCGCCCCTCTATCCGGGCAGCGAAGTGCACGTTCAGCTCCGCAACGTACGCTCCTTCCGAGTTCGCGTTCTGGGCGAGGTCGAGCATCCGGGTGTGTACGTCGCGACGCCGATGACGCGAGTGTCCGATATTGTGCAGGTGGCGCTGGGCTGGGTGCGTCTCGATGCGGCTGGAGTGCGCTCTCCGGTGCAGCGGGAACCGGAACCCACGAAGGTCGATGAAGAGGTCATGGAGCCTGGAAGTGTCGGACTTGGCCTCGAGAGCCCGCGCCAGAGAAAGGGCGCGCTCCGAAGCGTGCGGCTCGCTCGGATTGGCGAGGAGCCACGCACACTCGACGTACATGCGGCGATCCGCGGTTGGCCGGCGACTATCGACCCCTTTCTTTTCGACGGCGACCGCATAGTCGTACCGCCTCTCACTTCGCGGGTGATCGTCGCGGGTGAGGTGCATGTGCCCGGAGAGCACGAGGTGTTGCCCGGCGAGCACTTGGACGACCTGCTTCGACTCGCCGGTGGAGTCAAACCCGATGCCGCTAATCAAGCGCTCCTGAGACGAGGGGGCGCTGGTGGTAGCCGCACGATCGTTCCTCTTCCATTCGCGAGCGAGACGGAGATCCTCTCCGGCGATCGCATCTACCTCCCCACCGATCGCGAGCTGACGCACCCTCCACAAGTGCGCGTCCAGGGAGCGGTTCGGCGACCCGGGCCTTACCCACTCGTTACGGGAGACACGGCCTGCGATGTGCTCGAGCTCGCGGGCGGCTGGTTGGACGAAGCCCTCCCCACTCGAGCCTATCTGGTGCGAAGGGGCGAGAAGTTCCATCGCGATGCGCAGCGGCAGCGGGTATTGAGCATCCCCGATAGCCTACGCACCCACGATGAGTGGGAGTACCTCATTCAAGCCAAGTCCCGAGCTGATGGAACCACCTATCTGGATCTGACCGATCTGGACAGCCCATCGAGCAATCCCGCGCTGTCACCAGACGACGTTCTCGTCGTCCCCAGCCGCGACGACCTTGTATACGTTTCGGGTTCGGTCATGAGACCCGGGGGGCTTGTTTGGCGGGAAGGAGGCGATCTCGATTACTACCTCGAGCGCGCTGGCGGCCCGACCAAGAGAGCCGATCTCCGCAACAGTCGGCTAGTGCTCGGCTCCAGCGGCGGCTGGATCGAGCTCGAGAGTGGAACCACGATCGGCCCGGGCGATACTGTGTGGATTCCGGGCAAGAAGCGTCGCGATTACTGGGCGCTGCTTCAGGAATCACTCAGCTTCGCGGGGCAACTCGCGACGGTTTATCTGGTGGTTACGAATATCTAGGAGTCGATCGCCGATGCGAACCACCGCGATTAGCGGAACTGGACTGTACACGCCGCGCCAAACAATCTCGAACGATGAGCTCGTAGCGTCGTTCAACACCCATGTGCAGACATACAATCGAGAGCGCGCGGAAGAGATCGCGGCCGGCACGGTGGAGCCCTTGCAGCCATCCAGCTCCTCGTTCATCGAGAAAGCCACCGGTATCAAGTCGCGCTTCGTCGTCGACAAGGTGGGCATTCTCGATCCCGAACGTATGGTGCCAAGCATCCCGGAGCGCTCCAACGAAGAACCTTCGGTCTTGTGCGAAATGGCCGTCGCCGCCGCCCGCAACGCCATGCGGGCAGCGAACAGAGCACCGGACCAGATCGACGCCGTCATCGTGGGCTGCTCCAACTTGCAGCGCGCGTACCCCGCCATCGCCATCGAGGTTCAAGAAGAGCTCGGCATCAAGGGATTCGGCTTCGACATGAACGTGGCGTGCTCATCCGCTACGTTCGCGATCCAGGCCGCGGCCGATATGATCGCTTGCTCTCATGCGCGCGCGATCCTCGTCGTGAATCCGGAGATCTGCACCGCGCATCTCAACTTCCGCGATCGCGACAGTCATTTCATCTTCGGCGATGTCAGCACGGCAGCTGTGATCGAATCGAAAGAGAGCTGCGGCGCGAAGCACGCCTTCGAGATCGTGGGAACGAAGCTCTCGACGCGCTTCTCCAGCAACATCAGAAACAACTTTGGATTCCTGAACCGCGCAGCGCCCGATGGGATCGACAACCCAGACAAGCTCTTCGTGCAGCAAGGCCGAAAAGTGTTCAAGGAGGTGGTTCCGCTCGTATCAGACCTGATTGCGACACACCTGGCAGAGCTCGACTGTCGAGTCACGGACATCAAGAGAATGTGGCTTCATCAGGCGAACCGGAGCATGATCGACCTCATCGGGCGCCGTGTCTGGGGAAGGGAGCCCAGCCTCGAAGAATCGCCGGTGATTCTCGATTCATACGCCAACACGAGCTCGGCCGGATCGATCATCGCCTTTCACAAGTTCAAGTCCGACCTGGACGTGGGGAACCTCGGCTTGATCTGCTCGTTCGGAGCGGGGTACTCGGTCGGAAACGTCGTGGTACGGAAGATCAGCTAGAGTCTGGCCCGTCCGCCGCGGCGGTCTTGAAACGGGTGAGCTGCTTCTGGAAATAGTCCGACTGCGGGTCGATGCGAACCGCGCGTTCGATGATGGCGATCGCGCGCGCGTGCTCCCCGCGGCGGTGGTGCACCTCGGCCAGAGTATCGAGAAGCGAGCCGTCCCCCGGAGCGAGGTCCACCCCCCGACTCGCCCACGCCAGCGCCTGATCCAGGCGCTCCGAGCGCGAGGCGTAGTACCAGGCGATATCGTTCAAGACCTGAGGATTGTCGGACAACCTCGTAGCGACCCGGTCGTGCAGCCGGTCCACATCGCTCGTCCGCTCATCTCTCAGATAGATCCGGCGAAGAACCGGATAGGCATCTCGTAGTGCATCCAAATCGTCGAGCTCGGTGACCTTCTCCAGGCTGCCTCGCGCCGCGGCGTGGTCCTGACCGGCGAGAGAGCCGCGCGCGTGCGCCAGATGGATCGAGGCAGCGAATCCGAGCCCGTCATCGGGGTCCTTGGAGAGAATCTCGTCGTAGCGTTTCATCGCCTCGGCGCTGTTTCCTCTCTCCAAGTACTTGTCCGCCAAGAGTTTGGACGTGCGGAGATCGCCAGGCTCCGCCTTCGAGCGCAAGAGAAGATCCCCGAAGGTACTCTCTCCGCGGCGGATCTGCGCCACGCGGATCAAGAAGGGGTCCGGCTTGATGAAGCCCGATATTCGGTCGATCTCGGTGCCGTCGGCGTCGAGAAAAAGCACGGTCGGAAACCCACTGACCGAGAAGCGCTTGCGGATGTCCACTCCTTCTCCCTTCTCCGCATTCACCTTCACCAGCGCCAGCTCGGCGAGGATCCTCTTCACTTTCGCATCGCCGAAGGTCTCTCGGTCGAGCACCCTGCACCATTTGCACCAATCGGTATAGACCTCGGCGATGAGAATCGTCTCTCGGGACTTGGCGTCCTCGAGAGCGGCATTCCAGCTCGGTTGCCAAGTGGGCGGGTCGGCCGGGCTACCGAGGGCCGTGGCCAAGGCAAGCGAGAGCGCGGGCAGGGAATTCACAAGAGGCATGTCGTCTCCGCGTTCGTGTGGCTGCTCGTGGCGCAATGTCGGTCGCCTGGGCCAACCCGGAAAGCTCACCTTCGAAACTGAGCGGCTCATTCTACCTACCGGCCGCCGGATCTCCACCGCAAAGACGGCTTCTGGATCGGCGAGATGAGCGCGTTTTCGGCCGCGGCGGTCGAACGGGCCGACAGCTTGGGCGTCGACGTCATCTCGTCCTCGTTCGCCTACTTCGATTTCGATGGCGGCTTTCAGTACAGCTACTCCGACCTCGATGGGCGCACCGCCGCGACCACGCTGGCCGCCGTTCAGGCCAGCCGTCACCGGATCGTAGTCTGTACCGCGATGGCCAATAGCGGGCCGGAGCCGCGCACTCTCCACACCCCCGCCGACGCAGACTCCATCCTTATCGGTCGGCGCCGTCGAGCCGGACAACCTCATAGCCGAGTTCTCCAGCCGCGGCCCCGCCGCCGACGGACGCACCAAGCCCGATGTCTGCGCGCGCGGCGCAGGGACCTGGCTGAAGTCAGACGAAGTCGAGCTCGGGCTCGTCGAGCGGGCTAGTGGGTTCGATCGGCGGTCGGGTAGCCGGGGCGGTTACCCGCCTCAGCTCCCACAGAAATTGAAGGGGCCCCTTTCCCTCCGCAGAACCTCGCTCACGGCCTTCTCGGGCCTCTTGAAGACGTCCCCGGCGCGGTCTCGGCCGATTCCCGTTGCGACGCGCCCATCCTCGACCGAGACCCGCCGTCGCAGGTCAGGATCTCCGGCACTCTCACGCCCCGGTGCGCTAGTGTCTCGTCATTGTGGATACTTTGCTCCGACACTCCGACCTCGCCCCGATCGCCGAGAAGCTCGATGCGCGCGAGCGCCTCTCCGCCGAGGACGGACAGAGGCTCTTCAGGCATCCCGATCTCGCTCTCGTGGGGCGTCTCGCCGACCATGTGCGACGGCGCCTGCACGGCAAGACCGCCTGGTTCGTTCGCAATCGCCACATCAACTACACGAACTACTGCGACAAGACCTGTCTTTTCTGCGCGTTTCAGCGAACACTCGACTCGGGTCCCGAGTACGGCGGGTACGTGCTGTCGATGGACCAGGTTCGGGATCGACTGGCGGAGCCCGGGGGCGAACGCCTGCGAGAGGTGCATGTCGTGGGCGGGGTCAACCCCGATCTGCCCTACGACTATTACATCGATCTGATGCGCACCATCCGCGAGGCGCGGCCCGGCATCCATATCAAAGCATTCACGATGGTCGAGATCGACGAGATGGCCCGTGTTTCCGGGCGAACCCATCGTCAGGTTCTCGGCGATCTGCAGGCCGCCGGTCTCGACACCATGCCCGGCGGGGGGGCCGAGATCTTCTCTTCGCGACTGCACCGCAAGCTCTTCCATGACAAGATCGACGCGAGCGGCTGGCTCTCGATCGCACGTAGCGCGCACGAGCTCGGCATCAAGACGAACGCCACGATGCTCTACGGCCACGTCGAGACATTGGAGGAGCGGGTCGAGCACCTCATCGCCCTGCGCGAGCTTCAGGATCGAACCGAGGGATTCCAGGCCTTCGTCCCCCTGAGCTTCCACCCCGACAACACGCCGATGCGCAAGCTGCCGAAACCTACGGCGATCGATGATCTGAGGGTCATCGCGGTAAGTCGGCTCATGCTCGACAACATTCCCCATATCAAAGCCTACTGGATCATGATCTCGCGGGCCGTGGCACAGATCGCGCTCTCTTTCGGCGCCGATGATGTCGACGGCACCGTGGTCGAAGAGCAGATCTACCACGACGCCGGTGCCGATACGCCCGAAGCGATGACCGTGCGCGAGCTGGTTCGACTGATCCATGACGCGGGCTGCGAACCGGTGGAGCGCGATGCCCTCTACCGAGAGATCCGATCCGATTTCGACGATCTGATCGAATTCAAACCGGTCAAGACTCGGCGTGCGATCTGGTCCGATGCCGTGAACGGTAGTGCGTCATGAGCGCGTCATCGGCCGCGGCGCTGCTGGACCGGATCCACGAGAAGATCGTCGAGGGTGAACGACTCGACCGAGACGAAGCGGTCGCTCTTTTCGAACTCGACGATCTCACGAGCGTCGGCGCTTTGGCCGACATGGTGCGCCGGCGAATCCACCCTGATCCGATCGTCACCTACATCGTCGATCGCAACATCAACTACACGAACGTCTGCGACATCTACTGCAAGTTCTGCGCGTTCTTCCGCCCGCCCGGCCACAAGGAAGCGTACCTGCTCCCGAGCAAGCGTATATTCGAGAAGATCGAGCAGACACTGGAGCGGGGCGGTGTGCAGATCCTGCTTCAGGGTGGCGTTCACCCCGAGCTAGGAGTCGAGTACTTCGAGGAGCTCTTCGGGGCCATCAAGGCTCGCTACCCGATCCACATCCACGGCCTCTCCCCGGTCGAGGTGATCGGCGCCGCCGAGGCTTCCGGTGTGCCGGTCGCTCAAGCCCTGCGGCGCCTCGCGGCGGCCGGTCTGGACTCGATCCCGGGCGGTGGAGCGGAGATCCTCGCCGAGCGCGTGCGGCGGAAGTACGGGCGGCGCAAGGGCGGGCCGGACGAGTGGCTCGACGTGATGGAAGAAGCTCACCGAGTGGGGCTGCGCACGACCGCGACCATGATGTTCGGCGGGATCGAGACGCTGAACGAACGAATCGAGCACTTGGAGCGAGTCCGCGACTTGCAAGATCGCACCGGAGGTTTCACGGCCTTCATCTCATGGACGCTGCAGCCCGACAACACGCTGCTCGAGGGCAAAGTGCGCAAGGCCTCTGCCCATGAGTATCTGAAGATGCTCGCGTTGTCGCGTTTGTTTATCGACAACATCCGGAACTTCCAGGTGTCGTTCGTTACGATGGGCGCCAAGATCGGCCAGACGGCACTCGCTTTCGGGGGCAACGACTTCGGCTCAACGATGCTCGAAGAGAACGTCGTGGCGGCCGCGGGCACGGAATGCCTGGTGACCAAGGAAGAGATCGAGCGCTCGATCACGGCCGCCGGGCGTTTGCCTCGCATGAGGAACATGTTCTACGAGATCATCGACGATCGGGGAGCAGTGACGGAAGGAGTGTCCAGGTGACAGATCCCAAAGACCCCCTCGAGCGCGTCTCGGGAATCCTGGATGAGCTCGCGGCAAGCGCGGGCGGCGATCTCGATAGCGACGGCGCGGAGGCTCTGGCATCAAGCCACCGATTCCGTCTGCCCACCGATGCCAACAAGTTCGAGACGCTCTACCAGGTGACGCAGGCGGTCACCTCGATCCTCAACCCGGTGGAGCTCCGTGAACGCACCCTCGACCTTCTTCTCGAAGCGATAGAGGCCGATAGGGGAACCATCTTCATCGTCGACCCCGACACGGGCTCGCTGGAGCCGGCCGCCACGAGGAACGTAGACAGCGAAACCCTGGAAGACGCGACTTGCTACAGCAACAACATCCTTCAGAAAGCGGGAGGGGAGCTACCGGTGATCCTCTCGTACGACACGCGAGGCGACACGCGATTCAACCGATTCCAGTCGGTCGCAACACTGCGGATCCACAGCTTCATGTGTGTGCCGATCCGGCATGACGACGACCTGATCGGCACGGTGTACGTCGATTGTCGCTCCGGCCGGAAGCGCTTCACCGAGGACGACCTGAACTTCCTCGTCGCCTTCACCAACATCGCGGGCGCGGCACTTCGCAACGCAGCGTCGCACCAAGATGTGCTGCAAGAGAATCGCGCGCTCAAGAAGGAGATGTCGGACCGATTCGTCTTCGAGAACCTCATAGCGTCGAGCGCGGCGATGCAGCCGGTGGTCGATCTCGTGCGCCGTGTCATGGAGTCATCGGTCACGGTGCAGATCGCGGGCGAGACCGGAACAGGCAAGGAGGTCATCGCCAGAGCGATTCATCACAATGGGGCACGCGAATCACAGCGCTTCGTCGCCATCAACTGCGCGGCCATGCCGGAAACACTGGTGGAGTCGGAGCTCTTCGGCCACCGCAGAGGAGCTTTCACCGACGCCAAGGAGAACAAGAAGGGGCTCTTCGAAGCCGCGCACCAGGGAACGATCTTCCTCGACGAGGTCGGCGAGCTCTCACCGGCGGTTCAGGCGAAGCTGCTGCGCGTCTTGCAAGAGGGTGAGGTCACCAGGATCGGAGAGAGCGAACCGCGTTACGTCGATGTCCGCGTGATCAGCGCCACCAATCGTGACCTCGAAGAAGAGGTCGCCGCGGGGAGCTTCCGAGAGGATCTTTTTTACCGTCTCAACGTTGTTGTAGTGAAGCTCCCGCCGCTTCGCGACCGTAGAGAGGACATCCCCCTTCTGATGGCTCACTTCGTCGAAAAGTACTCGGCGCGGCACAACAAGATACCGGCGGGGATCGACCCGTCGATCGTGCCCTCCCTAACCGCCTTCGACTGGCCTGGAAACGTGCGCGAGCTGGAAAACGAGGTGGAACGTATGGTGGCGCTCTCGAGAGACGGCGAGATGATCACTCTCGACCTGCTCTCCTCGAAGCTGAGCGGGAAGAGCGACTCCGCCGCGGAGCGCGAGCAGTGTGGCACGCTCCTTCTACCGGGCGACTCACGCCCGCTGGAGGTCGAGTGGGTCGCGGGCCAGAGGGAGTTCAAGCCTCGCGTCGATCTCTTCGAAAAGGCATTGCTGCTGAGAGAGATCGAGCTTCACAACGGCAACAAGACATCAACCGCGAAGACCCTCGGGCTCTCGCGGGCAGGCCTGAACAAGAAGTTGGTCAAGCTCGGCGTTCTTGGCGGCGGGTAGAGCGGAAGGCAAGAACTCAGGGGTATTGCATCGCCATGGGATCGCTTCGCAGAAGGCTCCAGACGAATATTCGGAATCGGTTGGTTGGTGGAACGTTGGTGGTGGTTCCATTGGTGGCCACCATCCTCCTGCTGAAGTTCGTCTTCGTCACGCTCGACGGCTTCCTCGGGCCGCTCCTCGCCCGCGCCGTCGGATTCCGAATCCCCGGCATGGGCCTGGTCGTCATGTTCGTGGGGCTGTACGTATTGGGCGCGTTCACGGCCAATGTTCTCGGCAAACGGATCTTCGCCTTTGGTGAACGGATCCTCACGGCGGTTCCACTGGTCCGGGGCATCTACAGCTCGTCGAAGCTCCTGATGGAGTCGATGACCTCGAACCGAACGAGTCAGTTCAGCCGCGTCGTGATGGTGGAGTACCCGCGACGGGGCCTGCACACCCTGGCCTTCGTGACCAATGAAGAGGTGCGGCGCCTGGAGGATGGGGACCGGCTGACGGCGATCTTCCTACCGACCACTCCGAATCCCACGTCGGGCTTCATGCTCCTGGTGCCCGAATCTGATCTGACCGCCACGCCCTTCACCGTCGAAGAGGGCGTGAAGCTGGTCGTGTCGGGTGGGCTGATCGCGCCGCCCGAGAATCGAATCCCCGCTCCGCGAACGGGCCGCGAGTAATCAGCTCTTCGAAAAACGAGCGAAGAAATCCCGCTCGTTCTTGTCGACGCCGTAGACGGCCTTCAGAGCTAGATGGAAATCGAGCACGTCATCGGCCGAAATCGGAGTGCTGTTCCTGCGCGCGGCGTCGAGAGACCGGCGGCGCAGTGTGCGCCTCTGGAGCGGGAATCTGGAGTGGAGTGAGTTGAAGTCGCGAAGCTCGTTCCAACGATCCTTGCTCTCGTCCATGGTCTCTCACCTCGGCGCTCGATCGGAGCGCGGGTCTGGCGATGGGAATTCGGGGCGGGGGACGCCGCAGATTGCAAGGCGCGTACCAGAATCGCGCCTTTCGTGCATCTCGGTCGAGCGCCACTCCTGGACCCTTTTTGCCCTTCCGGTTAGGCGGATACCCACACTCTCGACCGAAGCTGCCTCGAAGACAAGTGGGCGCATCGAGAGGGCGTGAACCTGGGATTTACCCCACGGGGATGAGCGATTTCTCGCAATCGAGCGAGGATGCGGCAAGATCCGCCGGTTGTGCCGCAGTTGACTTCCTCCGGGGCGGGATAGCGTATTTCAAGTAGGGTCCCATTTCGGCATCCGGACCGCGGCCGGAACGGGACCCGGGCTGGGCGCCGGTGCGCGGAAAGCCCGCAACCGGTGCGGAACATCGGCCCAACGGAGATTCGAATGGGCAGCCCACGCCGCGAGAGTCCCAATGGCCGCGTCGCGATTCTGCTATGCTCGACGCTGGCTCACACCGTCTCGCGTGGAAAGCGATCGATCGGCTGCTTCCGGGGCACCGGTGATGGCCCATGAGAAACAGGGGCGCGTCATGCGGGGCGTAAACGGCTGTGCAGGGTCAACGCACGGGGGTGCGGGCCATCCGGGGGCTGCGGTCGGCGGGAGGCATCGCGAAGTGAACAGCCATCCGATCCTGGTTGTCGACGACGAGCCGTATATCCGAGGATTGCTCGAGGACACTCTGAGCGAGGCCGGATATGAGGTGGATTCCGCTCAGAATGGCGAAGTGGCGCTCGAGCGATTCCAAGATGTCCGTTATCACGTTGTTCTCCTCGATCTGACGATGCCGGGAATGGGCGGAATCGAGGTGCTCGAGCGGATCCGCGAGATCGATGACGCGGTCTTGTTCATCGTCGTGACCGCTGACTGCGATAGCGACGCCGTGCTCGAGTCGATGCGAAAGCGCGTGGTCGACTACCTTACCAAGCCTTTCCTCATCGCGACTCTGCTCGAATCGGTGAGCCACGCCTGCCAAACCTACGACAAGGCCCGAGAAAGCCGGGAGCGCGTCAGAGCGGTGGAGGAAGAGAACCGCTGTCTTCACAGAGAGGGAACCGAGCTGCGAGAGCGCGTCAGCGAGGTGGAGAGCCAGAACGACGCGATTCTGAGACACATGAACTCCGGGCTGGTCTTTCTCGACACCCAGGGCACCATCCGATACGCCAACCCATTGGCGGCCTCGATCCTCGACACTGAGATCGCCAAGCTGCTCGGGCGATCGTATGCTGAGGCCTTTGCCCTGAACTCCACGGATCGAGAGGCGCTAAGGGCGGCTTTGAGCTGCGGGGCGACCCAACGAAACGTCGAGGTTTCGCTCCATCTCGCCGAGGGCCTCTCGAAGCCGATCTCGATCAATGCCGCCCGAGTGCCGGGATCGGAGAACTCGACTCGCGGCATCGTTCTGGTCTTCGTCGATCTGACACACAAGAAAGAGGTCGAGGCCCGCGTGCGGCGCCTCGATCGCCTCGCGGCAATGGGAGAGCTGGCGGCGGGAATCGTCCATGAAGTGCGCAACCCCCTCGCGGGGATCCAGACCGCGGCTGAGCTGCTGGACCGCCGCCTGGAACCGGGCGACCACAGCCACCGCTACGCCACGGTCGTCATGGAAGAGGTCGGGCGACTCGACCGACTTCTGAACGATCTGCTGGAGTACGCGCGCCCGGGGGCCCGGGCGGTCAGAGAAGCAGAACTCGGGCCGGTCGTGAGACGCGCCGTGCAGATGGTCGAGGGTGCCGCCAAGGCGAAGGGCGCCCGACTGAGCGTCGAGCTGCCCGATCAGCTCCCTCCCCTGCCGATCGACCAAGACAAGATCGAGTGCGTTCTGATCAACGTGATGCGCAACGCGATCGATTCCGTAAGGGACGAAAACGGCTTCGTGGAGGTTTCGGTGAGGCTCACAAGCGATGGAAGCTCGGTGCGGATCGAGGTCGTCGACAACGGCGGCGGCATCGATCCCAAAGATCTCAAGCGCCTGCTGCGCCCCTTCGAGACCACCAAGCCACGCGGCACGGGTCTGGGACTCCCCATATCCGCCAGAATCGTAGGGGACCACGCCGGCCGTTTCGACTTGCACGGCAGGCCCGGCCTCGGCTCCGTAGCAACGATCGAGCTGCCGTTGCGCGCATCCGATGACGCGTCGGGCGGGCACCAACTCGCCGTGTCCTCCCCAGGGGAGGATCGATGAGCTCGTCCGTGCTGGTCATTGAGGACGATCTTCCTCTGCTCGAAGTCATCGAGAGCGTGCTGCGAGACGACGGCTACGCGGTCACGAGCGCGTCGACCGGGCGCGAGGCGAGTGCGCAATTCAGGCGCGAGATCTTCGATCTGGTTCTTCTCGACGTGGGGCTCCCCGACGCCGACGGCGTGGATCTCCTCAAGCGCTTCAAGGCGGAGCGCCCTCTGAGCGTGATTGTGATGATGACCGCGAACGCCGAGGTCAAGGTCGCCGTGGAGTCGATGCGCAACGGAGCCTACGACTTCGTCGAGAAGCCCTTTCGCCTCGATCGCTTTCGCACGAGCGTTCGGCGAGCGACCGACCACGCTTCGGGGCAAGAGACGGTTCGCCGCATGGTGCAGCAGGCAGTGGCGAGCGAGCCTTTCGTCAGCAAGAGCCGCAGCATTCAGGAGCTGCTGCGTCAGGTCGATCAGTTCGCCAAAGTCGGCCGCAAGTCGATGGTGTTGATCCAAGGGGAGACAGGCACCGGCAAGGAGCTGATCGCCAAGCGCCTGCACGCCTTGAGCCCCCGCGCGGCAAGCCCATTCTTCGCCCAGAGCTGCGCGAACTTCACCTCTACGCTGCTCGAGGATCAGCTCTTCGGCCACAGCAAGGGTGCCTTCACCGAAGCCCATTCCGAGCAGCGAGGCCTTCTGGCACTGGCGAGAGACGGCACGCTCTTCCTCGATGAGATCGGAGAGATGCCTCTCCCTTTGCAGGCGAAAATCCTCAGAGTGCTCGAGGAGCGGAAGTTCACGCGACTCGGTGACCATCAAGAAGGAAGCGTGGACGCGCAGATCATCCTGGCCACCAATCGGGATCTCAAGAAGATGATCTCCGCGGGGGAGTTTCGACGAGACCTGTACTACCGCCTTGGGTTCGTGCTGCCGCCGATTCCGCCGCTCCGAGAGCGTCGCGAAGACATCCTGCCACTCCTGGAGCACTACCGAAGACTGTATCGAGCTCAGTTCGGAGTAGAGATCGACGGGTTCACCGATTCGGCGGTGGAGCTGCTCGAGCAGTACGACTGGCCCGGCAACGTCAGGGAGCTGCGCAATCTGATCGAGAGACTGGCCATCATCTGGAGCGGCGATCCCTTCATCGATGTCTCGCACGTTCGCCCCTATCTGGATCCCGACCTGATCACGCACGTCGATCTTCCGCGGGCAGCGATCGGAGAGAACGGCCACAGGGCCGAATCGACTCCAAGGCTCGTTCCTCTACGAATCGTGCAAGACGAGCACATCGTCTCGATCTACCGTTACGCGCAAGGCAACAAAGCCGAAGCCGCCCGCATCTTGGGAATCACGCGGCAGACGGTACAGAAGCGGCTGGCCCAGCTGGACCGTGAGGGGCGACTGCCGGCGCTGGTCTAGAGGGCATGCACACGCGCCAATAAAAGTGACGGTGGTAGTGAACCGTGCATGCCGGGCGGATGAGAACTGAGCGGTAGAGCGGAGAGCAGTCGTCAAGTTTTTTGCAAGCCACTACATGGCAATGTGTTACGTGGCCATCTCAGCGGGCGAAGGGCTGGCACGCGGGTTGCTCAAGGGGAATGCCCCGGCGGCAGAGCGAAAGCCGCGAACTTCCCCATCCAAGGATGAGAGGCCCTCGTGACCGCAAAGACCACCCAAGCCAACGTACCCGACGAAACCTGGACCCGTTTCTTCGCCGAGCGGCGTGCCCAGGACCGCGATACGCTCGTTCTCCGCCATATGGGGCTCGTTCGCTACATCGTGAATCGAACGGCGGCTTCGCTTCCACCATCCGTCTCGCGGGATGATCTCATGAGTGTCGGCACATTGGGGTTGATAGCGGCTGTGGACCGCTTCGACGGGAGCCGTGGTGTCGCATTCGAGACATTCGCACGCCCCAGAATCTACGGCGCGCTCCTGGACGAGCTCCGCAGCCAAGATTGGCTTCCCCGCTCGCTCCGGCAGAAAGCCAAGAAAGTCGATGCTACCTACCAGCGTCTGCGGGTGCGGAAGGGCGTCAGCGTCACTGAACACGATGTCGCGCAGGAACTCGATATCTCGGTAAAGGAGGTGCGGCTTCTTGTGTCACAAGTGCTGGGCATGAGCTTCCAGTCGCTCGACTCGGCGGTCTCCGAGGGGAACGACAACAAAGAGATCCGCCTGATCGACACGATCGAGGACCGGCAGGCGCGCACTCCGATGAGTGAGCTCGCCATCCGCCAGCTCTCGGAGCTGCTGATCCAGACCGTGAAGACCCTACCGAGGCAGGAACGCCTCGTGATCATCCTCTACTACTACGAGCGACTGACGCTCAAAGAGATCGGCGCGATCCTGCACCTCTCCGAATCGCGCATATCGCAGATCCACTCCAAGGCGGTACTCAAGCTCCGCGGACGGATGCGCTCCGCTCGGGAGGATCACCGGATTCTCTCGCAAGAGCGGATGCGCGAGCGGGTGCGCGTGCACTGAGTTGGCGGGGTGGGGACTGCGTCAAATGCCGGGCTCGAGAGTCTATGCGCAACGAACCTCTGTGTCAGGACACCAGCCGCCACGAACTTCGTCGAGAAACCGTTCGAATTCCTGGAGCAAGCGGCCGCGGCGTAGGCCGGACTCACTCAAGCTCAGCCGGCTCAGAAGCGAATGAGCAGCGGTGGCCTTGGGAGTCTGGTAGTGGCGATCGATGCGCGAGTAGTAATGTTGTAGCTTGTCGCGCGCAGCGCCACCTTGAACTCGGAGAAACCGATCTCGTCGATCTTGCCCAGGGCGGTCTTGATCAGTCCCCAACTTGCTCCGAGAGTCGCCCGGAAGACCTGCGGTGAGAAGCACGTGCCGGGTCTTCAGTCGACCCCGCCAGCCCCGCCGAGATCGGCACTGCGTTCAGCCGATGCACGACGCCCAACAATGAACTCGTGAGCTCTGGAGTTGCCGGAGAGAGCCGGCTGGATCGCCGGTTCGGGGGAGCGGAGCCGGGGGGCAGGCCTGGCTGCGAATGGCGGAGATC
>CAZFNT010000035.1:0-15451 GCA_964520315.1 uncultured Gemmatimonadota bacterium | reverse complement strand
ACGACAATCACATGAAATTCGGTAAACTCGGCCTGAGGTTCCTTGATAGCCCTTGCCGCTCCTACGAGACCCAGGTCATCTTGGACAATGACGGCCCAAGGGGAAGCCTCGTTCTCTGCGGCGGCCTGCATGCCCTGCATCGGATGCGCCCAAATCTACAGTCTGAATAGATGGGGTGACTGAACACCACGAAGTGCGTTGCGTGTATCGACGACGACCGGACCATTAGGTGAGCGCAGCAAGGAATAGTCGAACGCCTCGTGATTCGTAATCACAACAACACAATCTTGAGCAGCGATCTCTTCCACGTCGAAGGCGACGGACTCCAGATCCACGCTTCCCGCAACGTACGCGGGAATCATCGGATCGCTGTAGGCGACGCTCGCCCCCCACTTCGTGAGCTGCTCTATCACGTCTAGCGCTGGCGACTCTCTAGAATCGCTTACATTCGGCTTGTAGGCAACTCCGGCGATCAAGATGCGCGCGCCTCGCACGGATTGAGAACGCGAGTTCAAGGCCTCGGCTACTTTGGTTGCGACATAGTGCGGCATGCTCGTATTCACGTGTCCCGCGAGCTCGATGAAGCGTGCCTCGAACCCATGTTGCCGCGCTTTCCATGAAAGATAAAAAGGATCGATCGGTATGCAATGGCCCCCGAGCCCCGGCCCTGGATAGAATGGCGTAAAGCCGAAAGGCTTCGTGGCCGCCGCCTCGATCACCTCCCAGACATCGACGCCCATTTCATTGCACATTAACGCCAATTCGTTCACCAACCCGATATTGACGCTCCGAAACGTGTTCTCGTGTAGCTTGACCATCTCGGCGACTCTGGTCGATGACACAGGCACAACGCAATCGACGGTCTTGCGGTACAGAGATTGGGCGACTGCGGTGCAAGTCGTCGAGTGTCCGCCCACCACTTTCGGGATGTTGCGTGTGTGAAAACGGGCATTACCTGGATCCACACGTTCGGGGGAGAATGCGAGGAAGAAATCCTCGGCGACTCGCAGGCCGGTGCTCTCGAGCCTTGGGAGAATCAGCTCATCGGTCGTGCCCGGATATGTCGTGCTCTCGAGAATCACGAGCTGTCCGGCTCGCAAGTACTTCGCGATCTCCGTGACCGCGGCAGCAATATATGACACATCCGGATCTTTCGTCTTGCGAAGGGGTGTCGGAACACAGATATTTATCGTATCGACACTCGCGAGTTGAGAGAAGTCCGTGGTTGCCGACAATCGACCTGTTTCGACCTGTGCGGCGAGCGCCTCCGACGGGACATCGCCAATGTAGGACACCCCTCTGTTGATCTGCGCGCACTTCGTCTCGTCGATATCGAAGCCGATGACCGACATTCCGGAACGGGCGAACTCGCATGAGAGCGGTAGTCCCACGTAGCCCAAGCCAATCACGCCACAACGTACAGTTCCAGACTCGATCTTCTCAGTTAGTGCCTCTGCGCAACTCATGGGGCCTTCTCTTCTGGTTGTTTCGATGGACGCTCGTGCTCACTCTGTTCGAATGAGAGTGAGCGAGGGATATCGATCATCTGTACTCCGCCGGCGTACTGAGTCGTGACGACACTTGCCAGGCCGGCGAGCTTCTTCGTGATCTCTCTGATGCGAAGGCTCTCCCGCTCGATACTCTGCAGCTTGCGGATGATATCGGCATTGGCATCTGGGTGCTTGCGAAGGAGGAGATCGGCGTTCCCCATGATCGAACAGAGGGGGTTGTTGATCTCATGGTTGATGCTGACAGCAGCCTCCGTTACGGCTGCAAGCCGCTGAGCGCGAACAAGTTCGTCCTGCTTCTCTCGCAGAGCCCGCATGGCGGCGGAGGTGGCCTTGTACTGTCGCAGCAGCTCCTTGTTGGACAGCCAGAGACGTGCCACTAGCTGCCGGTTCTCGCTCTTTAGACGGTTTCTGACCCAGGCATCTTCGAGAAAGGCCTCTAACTTTCTATGCTCCAGCGGCTTCGTCAGATACTCGTCGGCACCGATCTTCATCGCCTCTACCGCTACCTTCTCAGACCCGAATGCGGTCATCATAACGACGAGAGCATCGGGATCGTCCCCCCTTATGGCCTTCAGGACCTCGAGCCCGTTGGGTGCTGGAATCTGTATGTCGAGCAAGACCACATCTGGTCTGAACGACTTGAAGAGCTTCAATGCGGTTTCGCCGTCGGCGGCATGAGAGACCGTGTATGTGTCATGCCCGAGTCGGAGACGAACCAGCTCTGCATTGTACTCGTTGTCTTCGACCAGAAGCAGTTTCCGCCGCTTGGATTCCCCGGAATCCACATCGCTCGGGTAGAGAAGCGACGTGGCCACCCGCTCCAACTCGCGGAGATCGACAGGCTTGGGCAAAGAAGCATCTACCGCGAGCTCCTCTTCGCTCACGAGAGTGTCGTCGATCAGGAGCGGAGACACGACCATGATGGGCACTTCCTGATTTCGACCGCCCCTGCGAGCTCTCTCGATCACGTCGAATCCAGAGATGGCATCGAGCATCAGATCGAGAACAACAAGGTCGAAGTGCTCGCTCATCAACGCGGCCAGCCCCGCCTGACCATCGCCGAAGGAAATCACGTCGGCGGGAAGGCGCGCCAGGACGGCCTCGGCCGCGTTCGCGGACTCCCTGTCCCCGTCGATCAGGCAGATCCGGAATCTTCTACTCTCCATCTGGACTCCGATCCCTCTGCACTCCATTTGCGAAAAGAGAAGGTGATTTCGGCCGATGATCTAGCCATGGAGGTGGACCATGGCCGGCCGCTCGCGCCAGGCTATCGGTTCTCCTCTAGGCCACCTACAAGCACGCTTCCCGTCTCGATAGACGCGTAATCCGAGTTTAGCATGATGCACGGAGCCCGGAGTGGCGATCCCGAGCGGTCGTGACGACAGCGTACGGTAGACGGAAACCACGCATGAGCGACTCCAGTCAGGCACAACGACACCCCGGCGGTCAACGACCGACTTTCAGGATCGTGGTCGCCGACGACGATCTAACGGCCAAGCTCACGAGACGCGGCTGTCCCCACGGGCCCGCGCCCGGGGAAAAGGAGCTGAGGAGCGCGGCTCTGGCCGCTGGGGTCAAGATCCCGCTTCCCAAAGGGATCGATGAGCAGGTGTCGAGATTCTGGGAAAAACTCCGGGGCGGTGGGACGGCTCTCGTCGTCGCGCGCGCTCTCCCCCCGGTCCCCCCCACTCCCGGCACTTGGGAACTGTGCGAAGACCCGCCCCTGCCCGTGGCCCGAGGCGCCCCGGTGGCCCGCTGGCTGGAGGGCGATTCCGGGAAAGACGGGGTCTCGATACGCAGAAAGCGGCTCCGATCGCCGGATCTGGATACAACTGCGCGGCCCTGCTCGGCCCGAATCCGAGTCATGGAGGGAGGCGCGGCTGCGGTCTCACGGCTCTTTGGCATCCCCGCGATCGAAGATGGCTTCCTGGATCTGAAGCCGATGATCGCTCTTTCTGCCAACAGACTGAGAGCTACGGCGACCATCCCTCCCGTGCTGGCCGGCAAGGTCGAGGCCACTGAAGAGACGATCATCGAAGCGATCCGCGCGTGTGGCGTTGTGCATGGAGTCAATGAAGCGGGAATCGCCGCAGCCGTGGTGGTCGCGAGATCGACTCTGAAGCCGGTAGCGGCGGTCTCGATCGCCATCGGAACCGAGCCGAAGATGGGAGAGGTCTCCCGGTACGAGTTCTTTGCCGCCGAGGATGCCGCCCTCGCCCCCGGCGCGATCATCGCCTGTCGCAAGGTGGAGGCGACCGGTCGAGACGGCCGAGATGTAACCGGCAAGAGGATTCGCTTCGATTCAGCGGACAGACCGGAGCTCCGTGCTGGCGTGGGGGTGGAGCTGAACGAAGCGAGCGGCGAACTCGTCGCCACTCGATACGGTCAGCTTCGCTTTCTGGGTGAAGAGGTCGCCCTTCGGCCACTCATCAAGATCTCCGCTGACCGTCTCACAGCAAAGATGGAAGCGTTCGCGACGGTCACGATGATCAGGCGCGACGAAGCGGGAGGGATCGAAGGCAGCGAGATCGAGACCACGGCGGAACTCCTGACCCAGGCGCTCATCCACGAGGGAATCTCCGAACAACGGATCCTCCCCGATGAACTGGCGGTGCTGGCGGAAGAGTGTCGTGAGCTGGACCCGGAGGCCGAGCGAGGCGCCCGTCGACTCGTCGCGAGGGGAATCCCCGCCCGCAAGGGCGATGACGCCACGATCGCCTTCGAGTTCATGATCGAAGGGGACGACCCGATCCGCACCTTCGGGAACCCAGGGACTCACCCGGCCGATCGCTGGAAGGACGCCGGCCAGGTCCTGGCCACTAAGACCGCGCGGGAGGAAGGGGACGATGGCGTGGGAGTCGACGATGAGCCGATCGAGGCGGAGCCCGGGCGCGATCTGCTGATCGAGGCGGCGGAGAGCGTCGCGATCGATCGATCCGGACTGGTGTTCACCTCTCGCGGCCCGGAGACCACGTTACCGGCGCTACGGGGAGGCACCCTCACCACCGAGAGCATGGTGGGAATCGCGGGGGATCTCCTGACAGCGCACTTCCCGCGAGAGGACGCACCGGAAGGCCTGACGATCCCGGACCGTGACGGCATCGTATCCGCGCTCCGGCGGGCGGGCATCGAGCACGGCATCGTCGATACCTCGGTAGAGTCTCTCGCCGCGAAGGCGGGACGCCCCTGGCCACCGGGGACTCCCCAAGTCGAGCTCGCCATCGGAACCCACCCGGAACACGGAGATCCCGCTCGATTCGTCTGCCACATCGATACACGGAACAAGTTCGTGGGCGCCGAAGGGGACGAACGCGTGGATTTTCGAGAGATGATCCACTCTCGCGCAGTCGAAGAAGGCCGCCACTTGGCCTCTCGCGAGCCTCCCACCAAAGGCGGCGCACCCGGCATGAGTGTGCTCGGCACGGAGCTCCCCTGTAAGGACGGCTTCGATCGCACCCCGCGCCCTGGACGCGGCGTGAGGCTCTCCGAGGACGGCCGCGAGTACTACTCAACGCGAGAGGGCGTCTACAATCAGCGCAAGAACACAATCGAGGTCCTGGAGAACTACGTTGTCGAAGGCGATGTCGATTTCTCCGTGGGTCATGTCGAGACCAAGTGCATGGTCACCGTCGAAGGAACCGTCGCGGCGGGATTCGACGTGCGCGCCGACGGCCCTGTCTTCATAGGCCGTTCCGTCGAAGATGCCGTCATCCGAACAACCGCGTCGGTCTTCATCGGCGAAGGTGTCTACTTCGCTAGCCGTGCCGAAGTGCATGCGGGAGAAGAGGTGGATGTGGCCGTAGTAGATCGAGCATTGATCATCGCTGAAGGGAATGTGCTAGTGCGCCGAGAAGCGATCAACGCGAACATTCGAACCCTTGGAGCACTCCGTTTCGGACGCGGAAAGAGCCGAGCTGTCGGCGGCACACTGAGAGCCGTGAAGGGTGTCGAGGCAGAGACGATCGGTAGCGAGCTGGGTGCGACCACACTCGTGGAGGTCGGTGCCATTGTGGGGCTCAGCGATGATGACCCTCCGGCGCCGCCTGACGCTGGCTGGGCTGACTTGATCCCTCGAAACGGGCTGTACGAGGCCACAGTTCGCGTGCGAGGAAAAGTGCATCCGGGTACGATCATCAAGATCCTCGCGTGGTCTCGAGAGTTGCACGAAACCATGGCGGGCGTAGAGTTCTACCTCGATCCAGACTGGAATATCCGCACCAGGAACTTCTAGTGCGACTCTCAGCGCTCAAGCCGGTCCGAAATCCGTCGATCGGATTGAAGGAATCCCCTCCGCACGAAGCCGAGCACGGCGGCGGAAAGACGAAAGGAATGGGGACATGACAGATTCGATCGCCCTGACCGTGGGCGCAGAGCGTGCCGAGCGCTGGGCCCAGGCGCTTATCCTGGCCGGTTTCAACATCGTAAGCGGCGAGCAGACCGGAGAGGCCAAGCTGGCGATCATCGACGGAACAGCGGGGTCGGGACCGGCAGATGTTCCAACCCTTCGGATTCCAGCCGGAGAGGAACCAGCACCGGAGCGAGTGATCGCGCTGGTTGCGGGGAAGCTCGAGGAGATCCGCCGAGAGTGGTTCGCGGCGGGCGTCGATCCGGTCACGGGCATGCCGGGCCGTGAGAGTCTGTTCGCGCGCGTGGAGAACGAAGTCGAGCTCTCCGCCCGCATCATGAAGCCTTTCGCGGCAGCGATCCTGGACCCGGACGGTATCGATTCGCTCGCCGCCGGCCTGGGCCAGGAGGCCGCGAATCGAGCACTCTCGGAGTTCGCCCAATTCGTCAGGCAGCGCTTGCGTCGAGTCGATGGTCTGGGGCGATGGGGCAGCGAGGAGGTCGCGCTCATTATGCCTGCCACCTATCCAACGCAGGCGATGACCGTCATTGCTCGACTCCAGGATCACCTGGCCGGCAGCGATCCTGCCCCGGGACGAATCCGCTCATTCACCGCCGCTGTCGCGGCCTATCCGATCGATGCGGATTCAGCTAACCGCCTCATGGAGCTGGCGGAGAAACGATTGGCCGATGCCCGACGCAAGGGCGATGGCCGAATCGTGATGGTGTAGTCGCCCGGCTGCTGATCCGCACTGCACCGATGCGTCCGAGTCGGTGTACGCCGCCGCACAAATCCGGCGACCCTCGGCGCGCCCTGCGACGGCCTCGACCAGTCAACTCGTTGACAAATCGTCCCTTAGATCGACACGCGTCTCGTTGGCACACCTCTTGAGAAGGTAGACGGCCCGGAGCTCGTCACTCTTCACCGCTTTTCAGGAGAACTCGCAATGAGACGCTCGTCCGTCATTCTGACAACGCTCACCGCCGCCACATGGGCGATCACCGGCTGCGCCGACAACCCGCTCGGCAGCCTCGGATCCGACGACGCCAGCCTCGAAAGCTCGATGGATTCCGGCTACGGCGACTTCGTCGACACACACCAGGAATCGATGCAAGGCGCGGTCTACGCCGGAGACGACCGCGATGGCGACGGCGCCGCCGACTTCGCGCCGCTCGAAGGAAACGCAACACTCCCCGTCGCATGGGGTCGCCAGCCATCCGGACCGATGCGACGTGTCGTCGAGACCTTCTATCCGGATCCTCGGCACGCCGAGAGCACGATTCGCCGCACAATGCACGGTCGACTCTATGTGGATCGTAGCGACGATGGGATTCGCAACCCCGGCGTGAAGGGATTCGCCGACAACTGGAAACGGTCGACCCGGTTCGTACGGCTGGATGATGACGAGTGGCGCATGACTGCGCTGACTCCCGCCCAAATCCGGCTAGCCAATCGAGACGCCCAAACGGTCTATATCGAAAACGTATCGATATGGGTCGATGGCGCGCAGGCGACTTCGATCGATGATCCGAACGCGTTCCTCGATTTCCCGGCCGGTTTGCCATTCGCCGCGCCGGGCCAGATTCTCCGCGTCGAGGCCGCAGTGGGGAACACCGACCAAGAGTGGACGCCATCGCAGTGGGTCTACTTGCACACCCAGGGACGCCGCATGCGCGATTGGGACCACGACAGCGCGCCCGAGGATCGACCGCTCTGCCACCGCTTCCGCATGTCGGATAACGGTGAACGGGGGGATCGCGTGCCAGGAGATGGTATCTACACGCTCGAGATGGAGTTGAAAGGAGATCGCCCACTGGCGCGCGTCGTGATCGACGTCATCGCGTCCGAAACACTGATGTCGGAATTCGGCGACGACTACAACAGCACGGCCTGGGGCATCCCCTTCCTGGTTCGACAACCCGAAGGCGAGTAGGGATCTTCTTCTCCACTCCAACGTAATAGGTGCGGCGCAAGAGTTGCGTCGAACCCCAGCAGCAGGGGCCGCCGAAAGGCGGCCCCTCTCTTTTTTGCCGAACTGGCACTCGGCATGTCTGGACCGCTACCATGCTCCCATGTCTTCCGAGAGTGCGTTCTGCCCGAGCTGTGAAGGCCAGATTCCACCCTGGCGCGTCACGGCGGACGCGATCATCGAGTTGAGAGACGAGACCGGCGCCAGCCGGGGAATCGTGCTGATCGAGAGACTCAACCCTCCGCCAGGCTGGGCGATTCCAGGAGGATTCCTCGACCCTGGAGAGGATCTGGAAACCTGCGCAATACGCGAGGCCCTGGAGGAGACGGGATTGAGCGTGGAGCTCGATGGCCTGCTCGGGGTCTACTCCGCGCCGGGAAGAGATCCTCGCGGGCTCACGGTCACCGCCGTCTACGTTGCCACAGCGACGGGTGAGCCCGCGGCGATGGACGACGCGAAGGCGGTCACCATCACCGACCCGGCGAATCCGCCGACCCCGATGGCTTTCGATCACGATCTCATCCTCGAACACTACAAAGCCTGGAGACGAGGGGAGCGGGCCCTCGGCGCGTTGGTAAGGGCCTGGAAATGAACGAACGTGTCAGATCGCGCCCAGATTTGGGTCGGATTCGGCCGATCCGATTGAGTGCAACCGGAGGCGCAGTCGCAGCCTGCGTCGAGGATTGCACGATTGCGGCATCGGTCGAAGATGTCCCGAAGATGGGATGTGAGGTGACACGCTTATTCATTTCCAGGCCCTTAGGGTCCACGCAGAAATAACTAGGAACTTTTGCATCCCATCTGCACCACATCTCCGGCCGATCGGCGAGCTCCGAAATCCGCGAAATAGCCCTGCTATTCCTGTGGTTTCGAAGCTCGCCGATCGACCAGATCTGCAGCACATCTGGGCGCAAGAGTCCCTAGTTATTTCTGCGTCGACCCTAAGGGTCGAGTCCGCACCGTGAGCCCGTGGCTCTGGATCGCCGCGATCTACCTTGGTCTCCGTTATTTCGGGTTCTTCGGGCTCGGCGTGCTCTTCGGCCTGGTGCTGCTCGGGCAATGGCTCGCGCGTCTGGTGGCACTCGCAACGCAAAGGTCGCGGTTCATGGAGCAACGGAAAGCGGAGCTCGCCAATCCCGCGGACTACGAGGCCCGCCACCAGCTCGGCGTGATCTATCTGAGAGCGCGACGCCACTCGAAGGCCGCTCATTATCTCGAGAACGCCCTCGACCTGATGCGGAACAACCCACACGCCGAACCCGATCCCGAGTTGATCATGGACTGCGCGCGCGTTCGCTACGCGCGAAGGGACTTCGGGGGCACGACGACTTTGGCGGAAGAGGTTGCGCGACAGCACACAGCGCACAAACCGGGTGACGCCGATCTCCTCGCGGGGCGGGCACATGCCGCCACGGGCGCCGCCGACGATGCCCTTTCCCATTTCGAGCGAGCGGCCGGCAGAGTCCCCTCTTCAGCGGAGGCTGGCTTTCGGTGGGCACGAGCGCTCGCCGCGCGAGGAGAGGGAAAGGCAGCGTCGGATGTGTTGCGTGCTTTTCAGACCGCCTCCGCCGGCGCGCCGGCTTTCGTACGCCGCCGCGACCGCTGGTGGCGCCTCGCCATCGTCCTCTTTCCGGCGACTCGTTTCTTGCCCTTGCGCTGATGCTCTCGTAACGCCAGAGCCGTATGGGTATCTGTTTCCATTACGTCTTCGGGAGTACCAGACGCAACGATCAACCCTCCTTCATCCCCTGCCTCTGGGCCCATGTCGACCAAGAAATCGGCCGCGAGCATCACGTCGGGGTGGTGCTCGATCGTGATCACCGTGTTGCCATTGTCGACAAGGCTCTGTATCACTTCCAACAGCTTCTTCACGTCAGCCAGATGCAGACCTGTCGTCGGCTCGTCCAGGAGATAGAGAGTATCGCCGGTCTGAACACGGGCCAGCTCGGCGGCTAGTTTCACTCGTTGAGCTTCTCCGCCCGACAAAGTCGTCGCGCTCTGACCCAGTCGCATATATCCCAAGCCCACGCGACTCAAAGTGTCGAGCACGCGATGAATGCGACGGTGGTTCTGAAAGAAGACAGTCGCTTCCTCGATGTGCATTTCCAATACGTCAGCGATCGTCTTGCCACGGTAGCGCACTTCCAGTGTCTCATCATTGTAGCGTCGGCCTTTGCACGTATCGCACCGAACCCACACATCGGACAGAAAGTGCATCTCGACCAAGGTAGCACCGGCGCCCTCACAAATCGGACATCGCCCTTCAGCTATGTTGAAGCTGAAACGCCGTGCCGAATAGCCACGCTGTCGGGCAAGGCGTGTCTTGGCGAAAAGCTCCCGGATCGGAGCAATCGCGCCGCCGTAGGTCGCTGGATTCGATTTAGGAGTGCGACCGATCGGCGCCTGGTCGATAACCGCCAGTTTCTCTACCGGTTTGGCGCCGTCGGCCGGCTGAGTGATCGACACTACGCCGTCGCCCCCGCCTCCGTTCAGGAGCTCCGCGATGGCAGGTCGAATCGTCTCCATCACCAGTGATGATTTGCCACTCCCTGAAACCCCGGAAACTACCGTGAATGCGCCGAGATGGATATCGGCATCCACGCTCCGCAGATTATGGGTCCGACATCCGCGCACATCGATCCTCCCCCCTCTTCCGGATCGTCGTGTCTCGGGCGGAGCGAGCTTCTCCCGCCCCGAGAGGTACGCGCCCGTGAGTGACTCGGAGTCCAGAGCCAACTCACGGGGTGATCCGGTCGACACCACATGTCCACCGGCCTCTCCCGCGCCAGGTCCGAGATCGATGACGTGATCCGCCCTTTCGATCGTATCTCGGTCGTGCTCGACCACTAGAACCGTGTTGCCCAGGTCGCGAAGGTCCTCGAGTGTGTCGAGCAGTCGTTCGGTGTCGCGTGGATGTAGCCCGACCGTCGGCTCGTCGAGCACATATATGACACCGGTCAGCTTATTGCCGATCTGCGAGGCGAGCCTGATCCTCTGCGCTTCCCCTCCGGAGAGAGTGCTCGATGCCCGATCCAGTCCCAAATAGCCCACGCCCACATCCTCCAAGAACCCCAGCCGAGAGATGCACTCCCCAATCGCGTCCCGAGCGATCTCGGCCTCGATCGCGCTCAAGCCGCCTTCCAGGTGATTGAACCACTCGCCACACTGAGCAACCGTCATGGCTCCGACATCCATGATGTTGCGATCAGCGATCGTAACGGCCAGCATCTCGCGCTTCAGTCGTTGCCCGTCGCATTCGGAACACACGCGCTCCTCCATGACGCGCTCGAGCGACTTGGTCCACGGCCCGCCCGTGGAGGCCGCGTGCCATCGCTTCACCAAGGGCCCCAAGCCCTCCCACTTCATCTCATAGGTGTAATCTCTCGATGCTCGCCGCTGGCGTCGCTTCCTTCGGATCTTGTGGATCCTGCCCTCGTCTCCGTTCAACAACACCGCCTTCTGATCTTCGCTCAGCTTGCGCCAAGGCGTTCGCATGGTGGCGCCGAGTTGCTCGACGACCGCACGCAGCAATGGTCCGTAGGCGCTGTTGCTGTGCCGCAACACGAACGCCGGAGCCTTGTCGAGAGCCGCCAGAATCGGCTTCCTCGGGTCCGCGATCAACTTCCCGACATCTGGTTCCCGCGAGATCCCAAGTCCGGCGCACTCCGGGCACGCACCCTGGTGACTGTTGAAGCTGAACATCCGAGGGGTCAGCTCCGACTCCAGGTAACGATCACACGCGACACATCCGGGGCGGGTCGAGAGCTCAATTCGAAGCTCCCTTCTCTCGCTATCCGAAAACGCCACCACCGTGGCGATTCCACCTGTCATGCGGTAGGCGCGATCGAAAGCTTCGGCGATACGCCTTCGATTCCGATCAAGAGCGCGAACCCTGTCAACGACCGCATCCACGCGCTTCACATCTCGCAGATCGACGGCGATCTCTTCATCGAGCCTCAGATCCTCTCCTTCGACGAGCACCCGTAGGAATCCCTCTGCGATCAGGCGCTCGCTCGCATCGACCAATTCGCTGGCGTTTCCCAGTTCGAAACGTGCGGGTCGACCCTCGTCGAAGAGCGGAACGGTGATGTAGAGTCTGCGGCCTTGCGCCGCCATGAGCACTTCTTCCGCGGCGCCCGTTGGGAAATATGCCTTCATCTCTCGGCCACAATCCGGGCAATGAGGTCGTCCGATTCTGGCCCAGAGCAAGCGCAGGTAGTCGTGCAGCTCTGTAGATGTCGCAACGGTCGATCTCGGACTGCGCGATGCTCTTCCCTGATCTATCGCGATAGCCGGCGCCAGACCCTCGATCGACTCGACCGGCGGCTTGTCCATACGCCCCAAGAAGCGTCTCGCGTAGGTCGACAGCGACTCTACGAAGCGACGCTGCCCTTCGGCGAAGACAGTCTCGAATGCCAGAGATGATTTTCCCGAGCCCGATAGACCAGTGACGACCGTCATCTTCCCATGGGGAATAGCGACGTCTATGCCCTTCAGATTGTGGGTTCGCGCGCCCTTCACGTTGATCACGCCATCTGTCGCGGATCTGGCACGGCTTCGCCGCCGCCTCGGCCGCGCCTTCGGGGAATCACCCAGCACACTCAGCAGAAGAGTGGCTGTCGGCCCCGAACGAGACTCGGCGACCGCCTCGGGAGTACCAGAAGCTACGATATTTCCTCCGCCCTGCCCTCCCTCCGGCCCCAGGTCCACTATCCAATCCGCTACTTTGATCACATCGCTATTGTGCTCGATCACGAGTACCGTGTTCCCCGCGCTGACCAGACGTTGCAGAGCAGCAATCAGTCTGTCGACATCGGCAAAGTGCAGCCCCGTAGTCGGTTCGTCCAAGATGTAGAGGGTCTTTCCCGTGTCGGGGCGCCTGAGCTCAGATGCCAGTTTGACGCGCTGGGCCTCCCCCCCTGACAAGGTCGTGGATCGCTGCCCGAGCTCTATATATCCCAGTCCGACGTCGGCCAATGTTCGAAGGGTGCGGGCGATCTTGGGAACGTCCGCGTAGAAGGCATTTGCTTCGTCGACCGTCATGCCCAGCACATCGTTGATCGTGCGCCCTTTGTAGCGGATTTCGAGCGTTTCACGATTGAATCTCAGCCCGTCACACTCCTCGCACGGCACTTGAACCGAGGCTAGAAACTGCATTTCCACGTCACGAACACCGGCCCCTTTGCAGTATTCACAGCGTCCGCCGGTCACGTTGAACGAGAATCGCCCCGCTTGGTAGCCGCGAGCGCGCGACTCCGGAACCCTTGCGAATAGCGTGCGTATCTCCGTGAACACTTTTGTGTAGGTCGCGGGGTTGGATCGCGGCGTGCGACCGATCGGAGACTGATCGATCTCGATGACCTTGTCGATAGCATCGATATTGTCGATTCGGTCGTGCTCGCCGGGCTCTTCGTGGGCGCCGTGCAAATGGCGCCTGAGTGCGCGATAGAGAATCTGATCGACCAGAGTGGACTTGCCGCTACCGGACACGCCCGTGACGGCGATAAGGCAGCCCAGAGGCAGCTCGACATCGATGTTCTTCAAGTTGAACTGCCGCGCACCCCTTACGGCGATAGTGCCGTGCGCAGGTGGTCTTCGGCTATCCGGCACTTGAATCGATCGCCGTCCGAGGAGATAGTCGGCTGTCTGTGAATGCTTGGCTTGACGGATCGTCGAGTAGTCACCGCTTGCGACGATGCGGCCGCCATGCACTCCAGCTCCCGGCCCAACGTCGATGATATGATCCGACGACCGCATCGTTTCTTCGTCGTGCTCAACCACGACAATTGTGTTGCCGAGATCTCGGAGAGCGCCCAATGTGTCGAGTAGCTTCCGATTGTCTCTCGCGTGCAATCCAATAGATGGTTCGTCCAAAACGTAGAGCACGCCCTGCAGGCCTGATCCCACCTGCCGTGCGAGGCGGATGCGCTGCGCTTCTCCGCCTGAGAGACTGCCGGTTGCTCGATCGAGAGTGATGTAGCTCAGGCCGACATCGATCAAGAAGCGCAGTCGTGTTCGGATCTCCTTCACTATCTCCGTGCCGATGCTCCGCTCGCGTCCCGCTGCCAATTCAAGATCCCCGAACCAGCGATCCGCGTCGGCGACGGTCAGGAGACTAACGTCACTGATGGAGCGACCCCTGAATTGAATGGCTCGCGCCTCTGGGCGCAAGCGCGTGCCATCGCAGCTGTTGCAAGATCCCTCCGCCAGAAAACGCGACACTTTCGACCACTCTCCACCACCGGCCCAGCGAAGGAAGTGCTCCATGCCGCCCACTATTCCGCGAAACGCCCGGCTGATCTTCCCGGTGACCTTCCGCCCTCGCCCTTCCCAAGCGACATCGAATTCGAGCTCGATCTTCCCGGTTCCTTTGAGCATGATCTGTCGTACCTTCGCGGGTAGCTTCCGCCAAGGCGAATCGAGCGAGATGTCGAGATGGTCTGCGACCACTTGCAGATCGGAGAGTCGATATTGCGTGTAGAGCAGCTTGCCAGTGCGGTCGAGATTGGCGAAGGCGCCGCCCGCGATACTCTTGCTTCCGTCGGGCACGACGAGCTTGGAATCGACGCGCCGTTTCCATCCGAGACCCTTGCAAACCGGGCATGCTCCATGCGGCGAGTTGAAACTGAAGAGACGAGGCTCGATCTCCGGCAATTCCACGTCGTGCCGCGGACAGGATCGCAGGGCGCTGAAGGTCGTAAGCCGATCCCCGAGAAGCACTCGAACCTGACCGCCCCCCCGGTCGAGAGCAAGCCCCACACTCTCGACGAGACGCGTTCGCCTATCGGGCGCGAGAGGAACACGGTCGATGATGATCTCGATCGTGTGGCGCTTGTAGCGATCAAGTGTGATCTCATCTTCGAGGCGGCGAATCTCTCCGTCGATCCGCGCGCGAACGAAACCTTCCGTCGCCAGATCCTGCAACTCCTTGCGGTACTCGCCCTTGCGGTCGTCCACGAGCGGAGCGAGCACGAGAGCGTGAGGCGGCTTCTCCGGCGGATGCTCGGCGTCGGCCCCCAGGGCCAGAATCCGCTGACCGATCTCGGCTGGTGTTTGCCCCTCGATGCGATGACCGCATTCGGGGCAGTGCGGCACACCGAGCCGCGCGAAGAGAAGACGCAGACAATCGTAGAGCTCAGTGACCGTGCCCACGGTCGATCTGGGATTACGGTTCACTGTCTTCTGGTCGATCGAGACGGTCGGCGAGAGCCCTTCGACATGATCGACGCGGGGCTTCTCCATCTGCCCGAGAAACTGGCGAGCGTACGATGACAACGACTCGACGAATCGCCTGTGCCCCTCGGAATAGAGTGTGTCGAAAGCCAGGCTCGACTTGCCGGATCCCGACACACCCGTGATGACCGTCAGTGCGTCGCGGGGCAGCGAAACATCGACGCCCGCGAGGTTGTTCTCGCGGGCTCCGCGGATCCGGATCTTGTCGGTGGGCATGGAGGAGCAACCATAACCGACCCGATGATGCCGGGAGTCAATCTACTAAGGGTCGGCGAGGGAATAACTCCCCGGGTTTGCGCCCAGATGTGCCGTAGATCCGGTCGATCGGGGAGTTCCGAAACCGGAGGAATGGCAGCGCCATTTCGAGGATTTCGGGGCTCGATGATCGGCCGG
>CAZFNT010000034.1:1165-15466 GCA_964520315.1 uncultured Gemmatimonadota bacterium | reverse complement strand
CGCGTTCACCACATCGACCGGATCTTCTTTGGACACATCCACCACCGCATCGGCAACCTGCTCAGGCGGAACCGCCATGCAGTCGACCGGAGCGCCGCGGCAGCGATCGAACATATCGTTGTGGCAGGGAGCCCGCTCGCAGAGATCGCGGCATTGCACGACCCGAACATCGGCTCGATCGAGATCGGTGATGCGCAGGGCAGGATCTGTGGGGCCGAAAATCGCGACGCGCGGCCGCCCGAAGGCCCCGGCGGCGTGCAGGTAGAAGGTGTCGGTCGTGACGACGGCGGCGGCGGTCGAGATGACCTCGCAGATCTGGCGAATCCCGGCAGCACCACTGCGCAAGCGCACACCCGGCACCGCCGCGGCCACATCTTCCGCTTCCGATCGATCCTCGATTCCGTGGACGATGACGATCTCGTGATTCGGAAGCCGCTCTCGGAGCTGTCTTACGAGGAGGATCCATGAGGCGAAACGCCGATTCCAGTCCGCTCCGCCGATGGCCACGACCAACGCAGCCTCCCCTTCCGTGTTCGCGCCGTTCTCCGCGAGCCTGATGATCGGTCGCAGCGAATTCGCGGAGTTTGGTGCTCGTCCGACCACTGCCTCGAAGAAGACATGCGGAATGCTCTCCCCGGTCGTGAGCAGGGGCCGGTCCCCACCATCGACCCGTCGCGCGCGCCCGAGCAGCGCGAGACCGTGCTCCCGAGCCCCGGCCCGCCCCAGGTGCACCACGCGATCCCATCCCGAGCCGACGGCCGCCCGCCAAGGGGCGCCTATCCCCGCCAGCACCCGCCGGAGCGGATCGAAGCCCCGTGCGAGCTCGCGAATCGGCTCCGCCACCCCCGGATCGACCAGAAGATCGACTCGAACCCCCGCGTCGCGCCGCGAGAGCGCGTCGATCGCCGGAGTGAGCATGAGGTAGTCGCCGAGGCGATAGGGGAAAGTGATCAAAACGCTTATAGCACAAGCGCTTGCCGGCCGTGCCGTCCGCAACCGCACCAGTCGGCGGAGCCCTAGCCGCGCCCCCTCGGCGGGGGGTGTCGAAAGAAATGGGAGCGCCAATGTCGGATTATGGGGTCGACAGCTCAAGGGAAGCTCCAACCGGGTCGATCTCCAATAACAGGATGGCTGACGGAGGGCTGGCGATTCGAGCCCAGCCAGCCGAAAAAGGCTTACACATGTTCCAGTTCATCGCCGCCGCCACAACCCTCATCACCGTCTGGATCGTCGTTATCGGGGGGATCAAGCTGGTCGAGAAAATCCTTATACCCAAGCTCAAAGAGAAACGCGAGAAGCAAGCCACCCAGCAAGCCGCCGCGACCGCGATCCACGAGCGCAAGGAGCAGCTGGAGGATCTGACCCGCAGCGCGCTCCTGACCGCGCAAAGCTCGATCAAACCGGAGCTTCGCCAGCAGATCGAGGTTCTGGCCAAGTCGAAGCGTATCAACTTCAACGAGATCGAGCGCATGGTCGAGCAGAACTACGGCATTCCACTCACCCAGCTCGACGACGAAGATGCCGAAGAAGTGATCGCGGATCTCGAGGCATCGAAGCGCAGGTAGCCGCCTCTACGCGCGGCTTCGATACCAATCCACGAAGCGCTCGAGCCCCTCGTCGATGCCGATCTTCGGGCTGTAACCGAGCAGGGCCGCGCTGCGACTCAGATCCGCGCAGGTTTGATCGACATCGCCCGGCTGGGCATCGATCCTGCGCACGCGCGCCTTCTTGCCGAGAGCCCTCTCGATCCGCGCGATCAGCTCATCGAGCTCGATCATCGCGGAGTTGCCCAGATTGAGGATCTCATACCCCTCGGGGCGCTCCATGGCCGCCTCGACACCGTCCACGATGTCGTCGACGTAGGTGTAATCCCGGCGCGAACCCTGACCGTAGAGAACGATCTCGCTACCCTCTTCTGTGGCGCGCACGAATTTGTGAATCGCCATCTCTGGCCGCTGGCGAGGACCGTAGGCCGTGAAGAAGCGCAGGCTTATGATCTCCATTGCGTAGAGATGGTGGTAGGTGTAGGCCAACTGCTCGCAAGCCAGCTTCGACGCAGCATAGGGGGAGATCGGATGCTGGAGATGCAGATCTTCCCGGAAGGGGATCTCGGGGTAATTACCGTAGACCGATGAGGAGCTGGCGACCACGACCCGCCCCACGCCCGCGTCCTTCGCCGTCTCGAACAGACCCAGCGAGCCACGAACGTTGACGTCGAAGTAAAGCGCGGGGTTCTCGATCGAGGGGCGCACCCCCGCCCGCGCCGCCAGATGCACGATCAGATCGATTCCACGGCAGAGACGACGCATCAGCGGCTCGTCGCGAATATCGCCCTCGATCAGCTCGAACGCCGAATGACGCGACGCTTCGGCCAGATTCGCCCGCTTGATCGCGGCGGGGTAGAAATCATCGAGGTTGTCGACGGCGGTGACGCGCTCCCCCCTCGCCAAGAGCCGATCGACGACGTGCGACCCGATGAATCCGGCTCCGCCCGTGACCAGGACGTGCATCAGGCTCCGGCTCCCCCCTCGACTCCACGCCAGAACTCGAGAAGATCTCTGAGTGTGTCGTCGAAGGGTATCTCCGGCTGCCAGCCGGTGGCTCTTCGCAGCGTGGATGCATCTCCCGCCATGACCGGCATGTCGACCGGGCGCATGCGATCGGGATCGGTCTCGACCCGAATCTCGGCGCTCGAGAGCGCGAGCAGGGCGTCCAGAACCGACTGGATCGAGATCGGCCTCTCCGACGCAACATTATAGATCGCCCCCGCGGTGCCTTTCTCGGCGACCATTCGGTACGCTCGGACGATGTCGCGCACATCGGTGAAGTCCCTCTCGGCGCTCAGATTGCCGACGCGGATCACCGGCTCTTGTCGCCCGGCCTCGATTGCGGCGACCTGAGACGCGAAATCGGAGCAGACGAACGAGGGACCTTGCCCCGGACCGGTGTGGTTGAAGGAGCGGAGCACGATCCACTCGGGCGCCCCGGGCACGCCGGCGCAACCTTGCAGGGCCAGCTCCGTCGCCACCTTCGAAGCGGCGTACGGAGTGCGCGGATCTACCGGCCGCTCCTCGGAAACCGGCACTTCGTGCGGCCGGACCAATCCGTACACCTCTCCGGTCGACACGAAGATCATCCGGCTGGGTCGCCGCAATCGGGTGAGCGCGTCGAAGACGTGAACCGCCCCGAGCGTGTTCACCGCGAAGGCGGCGGAGGGATCGCGCATCGTCTCGGGAACGAAAGAGATGGCTGCCAGGTGGTAGACGACATCGGGCTCGATCTCGTGCACGAGCTCACGAACCGAGTCGCTGTCGGTGATGTCGATAGGGCGCAGAGGGTCGTCTTCGGCCGAGCTGATCAGGCAGGTTCCCACGATATCGTCGCCGCACTCGCTTAGATGCTGGCGAAGATGCCCCCCGACGAACCCTTCCGCCCCAAAGATCAGCGCACGCGTGGCGCTCATGGAATGTCCACCGCTCGCCAGTACTCGAGAATGTCACGGAGCGTGGTGTCGAAGTCGATCCGGGGACTCCAACCGGTGCGTTCCTGGAAAGGCGTGGGGTCGCCTAGCAAAAGCGGAACATCGGATGGCCGCAAGCGCCGCGGGTCGGTCCTCACTTCGATCTCGACAGTGCTCAAGCCTCTGAGCTTGTCGAGTACCTCACGGATCGAGTAGCCCTTACCGGAGCACAAGTTGTAGACCGAGCCCGGCTCGCAGTGCTCGAGGGCGCACCAGTAGGCCCTGACCATGTCTCTCACGTCGGTGAAATCTCGAACGGCGTCGAGATTGCCGACGTTCATCACAGGTTCTCGCTTCCCCTTCTCGATCTCGGCGACCTGTCTGGCGAAGTCGGAGCAGACGAAGACCGGCCCCCGCCGCGGCCCGGTGTGATTGAAGCCACGCGTTCGCACGACGTCGAGGCCGTAGCTCTGATGGTATTGGAAGCCGAGCAGATCCTGGCCGACCTTGCTGACCGCGTAGGGCGAGAGCGGCCGCAGGGGGTTCGACTCCTTGATCGGGGTCTCGTCGGGATGAACGAGCCCGTACTCCTCGGAGGAGCATGCGATCTGAATCCGCGGCTCGATGCCGATGCGTCGAACGGCTTCGAATAGGTTGAGCTGGCCGGTCAGATTGGTTTCGATCGATTCGGTCGGCGCGGTGAAGCTGGTGGGCACGAAGCTCTGCGCGGCGAGATGGAAGACCCAGTCGGGTCGAGCCGCATCGATCAGATCGCGCGTGCTCGACGCATCGCGCAGGTCACACTCGACCAGGTTGATCCGGTCGGCGAAGTGGCCGATGTTCTCGGTGCGGGAACGCCAGCGTTGGATGCCCGTGATGTCGACATCGGGGTGCTCGGCGAGGATGTGGTCCACCAGGTGGCTGCCGGCGAAACCGGTCACGCCAGTGATCAAGACGTTCTTGCTCATTTCGACCCTTCGAATGGCGTCGCCTCGGAGTGGGCGGGGCGCGGGCTGTTTCAGGAAGTCAGGGCGCCGAAGAACTCGGCCGTGCGCTCCAGACCATCTCGAAGGGAGACCTTGGGATCGTAGCCCAAGACTTCGCGAGCGCGGGTGATGTCCGCGAGCGAAAAGCGAACATCTCCCTGTCGCGGGGCGGAATGGACCGGCTCGCCCTCGGCCCCGACGATCTCTTTGATCGCCCGCGCGAGATCGACCAGCGAGACCATCTCGCCACAAGCGATGTTGAAAGCCTGCCCCGATGCACCCGCCGCTGTGCTGGCCAGCAGATTGGCGTCGACGACGTTGTCGATATAGGTGAAATCCCTCGCCTGGAGCCCGTCGCCGTGGATGGTCGGCACACGCCCCTCGAGGTAGGCGGTCACGAAGAGGGGGATGACCGCGGAGTACTCCGATGTCGGATCCTGATAGGGGCCGAAAACATTGAAGTAACGAAGGGTGACCGTCTCGAGCCCGTACAGAGCGGGGAATATGCGGCAGTAGTACTCGGAGCAGATCTTGTCGATGGCGTACCCCGAGATCGGGCTCGGGATCATCGTCTCGACCTTCGGCAGGGTTTCGCTGTCTCCGTACACAGAAGAGGAGCCGGCGTAGACCACTCTTCGCACGCCGGCGTCACGAGACGCGATGAGCAGATCGAGAGTGCCGGTCGAGTTGACCAGGTGCGAGCCCATCGGATCTTCGATCGAGCGCTGCACCGAGGGCACGGCGGCCTGATGGAACACGTAGTCGATGCCCTGGACCGCCCGCCGGAGAGCATCGGGATCGCGCAGGTCTCCCTGCACGAAATCGAGATCTTGGCGTATGTCGTCGAGGTTCGACAGGCGCCCGGTCGAGAGGTTGTCGAAGACACGAACCTCGTGCTGATCGGCAAGGAGCCGGCGGGCGATGTTCGATCCGATGAAACCGGCGCCGCCGGTGATCAGATATCGTGGCATGAGCGGTGTCCTCAAGAGAGATCTGCGAGACCGCGCCTCCCCCATGCCAGGCGCGGAGCATGAGATCCTAGCGATCGACCACGGCTTCCTCAAGTCCGGCGATCCGCCCATCCTCCGTGTTCGGCACCACGAGGCTTTCCACGCGATCGACCTCGGCGAGAACCGGTCTCTGTTGGTGCCACACCGCCGCGGCGATCGCGAAAAAGGTGGCGACGATCGCCATTCCTCGGGCGGCCTTCCAGAACGAAGCGGAGCGGGAGCCTGTCTCCGAATCCGCGTCCTCGTGGTAGTGATAATGGTAGTGATAGCCACCGTATCGGCCGTAGCCGCCACCGGCGTCGACGTTGTTGAGCACGACGCCGAGGAACCTCTGTGCCGCCTTCTCGACCAGGTTCTTGGTCCGTTTGGCTATCTGCTCGAGGGTCTCCCCCGCCTCGACGATGATGATGACGCCGTCGAGAAGGGCGGAGAGTACGAGCGCGTCGGTCACCGCCATAACCGGAGGCGTATCCACGATGACCTGATCGAAGTCACGGCCGACCTCTTCGATCAGGCGAGCCATGGCGTCCGATCCCAACAGCTCCGAGGGGTTCGGGGGAAGGGATCCGCTGGTAATGACGTAGAGCCCCTCGATCTCGGTCTCCTGAATCACCTCTTCCAAAGTCGCGTTGCCGGCAAGGTGATCCGTCACGCCCTTCTGGCGCTCGAGAGAGAAGAGCTTGTGAAGCACCGGGCGGCGAAGATCGGCGTCGAGCAGAAGAGTGCGCTTGCCGCTCTGGGCGATCGTGATGGCCAGATTGGAGGCGGTGGTCGACTTGCCCTCTTGCGGCCCCGACGACGTAATCGCGATCGAGCGCAGGGGGGCTCCGACCGCGGCGAATCCGACATTGGTGCGAATGGTCCGATACGACTCGGCCACCGGTGAGCGCGGCTCGTGGTGGGTGACCAGCCGAGCGCTCTCGTCATCGGACTCCGCGCTTTCGTCGAGCGCGGTCACGGCCCCGAGGACGACGGTCTCGAGCTTCTGCTCGACCTCTTCGATGGTTCGCAAAGACGTATCCAGATACTCGAGGAAGAACGCCAGCGACAGGGCAAGGCCGAGCCCGACCACCAAACCGAGCATGGCGTTCATGCGGCGATTCGGTCGCACGGGGTCGAGAAAGGGGATTGCGGCATCGATGATTCGCACGTTCCCGATCTCTCCCGCCTCGGAGATCCGCACCTCTTCGTACTTCTCCTTCATCATGAGGTAGGTGTTCTCGTTGACCGTGTACTCGCGGGTCTTTCTGGCGAGTGTCAGCTCCTTGTCGGGCAGGGCGTGGAGCTTTGTCGCGTAGTCGGTCACGAAACGGTTCAGCTCGGTCGCCCGGGAGCGGGCGGTCTCGAGCTCGGTGCGAAGCTCGAGCACTCTCTCCACCAGCCCTTGGCTGTAGAGCAAGGGGTCGCCGGGAAGCAGATCACGATCGACGATCTTCTGGGTTTCAGCCGCCAGCCTCATCTTGGCCTGCTTCACCTTCGATTCCAGATCGAGAATCTGGGGGGAATCATCCGATGCGCCGCGAACCAGAAGAGAGGTGCGCTCGATCTGAAGGGCGACGAGCTGCTCGCGCAGCTTGATGACGAGGGGACTCGCGGCGGCGGCGTCCAGATCCTCGACCAGGCCGGCACGCGCGGTCTCCAGCTCACCTTCGATGTGCTCCAGACGACGTTCCAACGACTTCTGATCGGTGATCGCCGCGTTCTCGGCGCTCTCGAACTCCGCGAGCTGCCGAACCAGCCACTCCACCTCGTCGGAGAGCGACACGAGCCCCGATTCGGTCTTGAAGCTGCGCAGCTCCTCCTCCGAGCTCGCCAGCCGCGCCTCCACCTGATGAAGCTGCTCTTCGAGGAACTGCCGAACGCCGGAGAGCTCCCCGCGATTCTGGCTGATGTTCTGGTGTCGGTACTCCTCGGCGAAGAGGTTCGAGAAGTAGGCGGCTTCTTCGGGGTCGCCGGCGGTCACCTTGATCGTGATGACGTCGGCGTCTTTTAGCGGACTGACCGAGAGTCGACTTCGCAGTGCCATAACCCAATCGGCCATCGGATCGGACTCCGGCGGAGGCGTCCACCCCTCCCGCCTAGCCCGATCGAGCACCTGCTGAGCCAGAGAACGGCTGCGCAAGAGCTCGCATTCGTTGTTGATGAGAATTTTCTGCTTCATGAACCCGGTCGGATCGAAGATCGACAGGGCTCCGGCATCCTGCGGCTCGATGATAACCGTGGTTTGCGATTCGTAGACCGGCCTAATCCGCAAGGTGAAGAATATGGTGAACGCCAACACAGCGGTCGTAACGAGGCCGACCATCCATCTGTGAGACCAGATGATGCGAACATAGTCCGCCAGCGTGACGCCATGAGCTTCGCGTTCGTCCATCGAGCGGTCCTAGTCGGAAAAGAAGATCAAGTTGGCGGTGGAAGCAACGATTGCTACCTGGGTCAGGAAGCCGAAGAAGCGTCCGACGGCGTACCACACACTCCCGGGTACGACGACTGTGTCGCCGGGTCTCAGCATGAGCGTCGCCTCGGGGTTGCCGTGGGCGATGTAGTCCTTCACATCGATCTCTGCCACATGATCCGCTCGGCCTCCGTTGCGAATCAGCCTCACCGAAGCCACTCGGGCGTTCTTCGTCGGGCCGCCGGCATACGACAGAAGGGTGACGAGATCGGTGTTGTCGGGCACTACATAGAGCCCCGGCTTGTGCACCTCTCCCCAGACATGAACAGAGATCTGGAGTCGCGACTCGTGCCCGGGACTTATGTAGTAGGCGGGGCTTGCGCCTTGTATCGCGACGGCTCCCTCCGCGTGGGCGATTGGCGCGCAGAAACCGATCACTAGAAGGGCCAAGAGATCGAGTGTACGCATCCGGCTCTTCATCGGTGCTCCAGTTCGCTCACGGCTTGGAAGATGGACAAGTGGGACGGACTCCGACCCACATCGATCGTGTACTTATGTGCTGATCGACCCGAAGGCAGGCTGCTTGAGTCGCGGCTCACGAGGAGACTTCGAAGGCGACCCAGAGCGATTCCGATCCTCTATACAGATCGGAGGGATCGACCGCATCGACTCTCCACCGGTAGCTCCCTGAGGCGAGATCGGGGGGCTCGAGCTCGGGGCCGTACTCGGTCTCGATCGTCTCTGCGCCTTCGAAGAACTCCATCAATGGAGAGATCCAGCCCGAGCCCTGGTCGAGCGCTTCGACCCTGACAACGAAGCGAGGCAATGTTCCTGCTTCCGGCCAGCTCCATTGGAATACAGGAGAAGGGCCGGTGGTGGATTGGGGCGCGGGCGAGATCGGATCGGCCTTGTGGATCAGCGTCACCGCCACGGTATCGGTCGATGCGCTCGCGCGATTCTCGGAATCGTGAACCTCGAGGGTGTAGCTCCATGTTCCGAGACCGGGAACGAAATCGACCGCGGCGGTGTCGCTCGGTGCGAAGGTGGCCAGAAGCCCGAACGCCCCGCCCCCTTCCGCCCGATAGAGCGACACATCGGTGACCGCTCCGACCGGCCGATGCCACTCGACGTGAATCCCGAACTCCGCGCTGGCCTCTGCGTCCACCCCGCGCTCCTCCGATGAGGTCGGCGTCGAAGGAATGACGAAGTTAGGGGCAACCAGAGGCACGAGCGGGGGCCCGTTGGGCGGCTCGACACAGCCCGCGAATGCGAAAATGCACGAAGACGCCAATGCGAAACGTATTTGACGGTCCATGATCAATCCCATGGGTAGAAGGTGAGATCGATTCGGTGATTCTCGAGGACCTCGGCGGAAAGGAATGCGTAGTCCACTTCGATCTTCCAAGCGCGAAAACCGGCGCCGGCCGTGAGCTCGCCCCGGTGTTCTCCTGCCCGGAGTGCCGCCATGTTCTTGAAGCTCCACTCCACCCCCATCCCCTTGTCATCTCTTCCGCCGTCTTGCAGATCCCATACCTTTGCCCAGGTGAGGATCAGCTCACTCGAAAACGCCGGAAATGGCTGCGAGTAACCCAGATCGAGACGCGCTCGCATCGGCAGCGATGCTTTGCTTCGACTCGGTGTGTCCCAGGTGATCTGCGTTCCGGCGATATCGATCAACGACACACCGCAATGGACGTCGCCCAAGAGATCGAGGCCGATCATCTCGGCGGCCCCGATACGCACATGAGCCCCTACATCGCCTCCGAGCCCGACGGCGATATTGTCGTCGAGGGACTGACTGATGTACTTGACCGACCCTCCGTACCCCGTAGATAGGGGGAAGGGACTGTACAGCCAGCCGAAATCGACGATCCGCTCGCTCCTTCGCGACAGAGACAAGCGGAACCCGAGATCCTGTGCATCGAAGTACCCGGTCGGCTCCGCCGAAGGACGCGCCGCCACATTGCTTTCTCTTTCCGCTCGACCATTCGGGTCGAGGGTCTGGTCGTAGCGTGGGATCGCATCGACCGCGAAGCGCAGCACCGAGGCAGATACTATTGTCGCCCCGCCGAGCGGACGCGCGTAGCCCACATAATCCAGACTGGCGAGACCGCCACCGTAGAAGGTGTGGTGCAGCCCGATCTCGTCACTCCGAACCGAAGACAGTCGCGACACATTCCACCAGTCGGCTGTGCCGCCCGTCGCCAGCGCCGCGGTGCTGCCCATGGCGAGCTCGCGAACGCCCACTCCGAGATCCATGAAGTCGGCGGCGTAGCGCAACTCCTCACCTGTCGCGGCGCTCCGCAGGGCCATTGCGCATACTCCGGCCATCAACAAGCAACGATGTTTCATCGGAGCACCGCCAACTTCTTCGTCGACGAGATCTTCTGGCCCGTCTTGGAGCCGACGACCTGAACACGGTAGAAGTAGACTCCATTGGCTACGGGGTATCCCCAGGCATCACGCAAGTCCCACGGCACTTCGGAGTAGTCGACCGTGCGTATCAGATCTCGTTTCGAGCTGAATGAGCGGATCATGCGGCCCGAGGGCGTGTAGATCCGAATGCTGACCTCTTTGACCGATACCCAATCGGTTTCGAGCGTGAATGCGATCGTCGTTCCTCCCGCCGTCGCTGGATTCGGGTAGTTGGCGAGATCCCTGATTCGAGTCGATTCTCCGATCAGAAACGATGTCGAGCTGCTCCTGATATTCCCGTTGACATCTTGAACCTGAAGCTCGGCCTCGTGGCCGCCACGCCCCATCTCGGTCGGTGCGCTGATAGATACGAGATTCGGATGCTGTGGATTCGGCGAGACGGAGTAGCTCGAGCTCTCGAGCGTCTCGCCATCGAGCATGACGATGATCCGCTCCGGCTCGACATCGACACCATTGGCATCTTGAACCAGAAAATCGAGAACCGGGCGGGGCGCGACAAACCCGCCTTCGGCAATGACACGCCCCTGACTCTGTAGCTCGATCTCCGGAGGGGTCTCATCACGGTTGTCGAGCACAGTGTATGTTCCGGGCGAGAGATTCTCACTTCTGACATCCCCGCCCGATTCACTCGATCCGGAATCGCGAACCCACTTGGCTCGGCCCGGATCCCATCGATAGAGGGCCGGGTCGATCGCAGCGGCGCCGTCGAGGTGGAAGGTGGCTTCGATTCCGGTGACCTGAAGCGTGGAGTCGGCGAATCCGAATCTGTAGGCGACCTGCTCGCTCCCGTCGAGAAAGCGTGGGGCCTCGTAATCCTCTTGTGCCGTAGGCGCCATCATCGATAGGCGTTCGACAATCAGCACCCCGGCGTTCGCGACCGCCCCCGGCTGGACTTCGATGTGCAGATTGCCGTCCGCCGAGGGCATGGGCCCCTCTGAACCACCGGATGGCGTCACGGCATAGCGGTCCGCCGAGACTCGGAGCACGCGCAAGTTGTTTGCTTCGGAGCTCTCATCGAAGCTCTCGTCGGGATCGATCTCGACCCGAATCAGATAGGAGCCGGAAGGCAATTCCCACGGGATCTCCGCGCGTGTCGAGCCCTTTCCCGCGACATCGATCGCCGCGTCGCTGATGCCGTCGAAGTCGCTCCACTCCCCTTCTTGCGGCATGTAGATAGTGTCGCTTTGCACGATCACGGGATGCCACGCGAAGGCTACACTCACGTCTTCAGAATCGACCTGACCCGCATTGAGAACATCGACACCAAAGGTGACGCTAGTATTCCCTCCGAAGACCCCTTGGCGACCGTCGGCGAAGGTCAAATCTTCGCGGCGCAGCACCTTGTAGCTTTCGACTTCTCCGATCCAGCGATCGACCGATTCCCCTTCAGCTACTACCTTCATGAAGATCTCACGGCCACCCGGCTGAGATGGAATCGTGTCGCCGGTAACGTACGCTTCACTGGGGCCATCCGGGATCAGCTCGAGGGTATCGGCCGGGCTAAAGATCGAGTTGGTCGCCCAAGCGAGACGGAAACGATCGTGCCCTCCGCCGGAAGCCATCACGGTTCGAATGTGGACCGGCACACCGTCTCGCACGGGATCCGGATCGGTCGTCAAGGGCGCCACGACGGGCACGTCGACGCCTACCGACGCACCACCGAAGAGCTCGGCGGATCGGGCTCTGACCGTCCACGCGCCCTGCAACCCTTCGACCGGAATGTCGACACTTGTTTCGAAGAGGCCCGATGCGTCCGCGCTGACGCTGGTCTCGACATGAAGCGCCTCGTCGGCGTCGCTGAGGGTGATCGTCACTGTGCCGCCCGCGGGTGCCCCGCTTCCGCTCAGCGCAATCGTGCCGCCCAGGGCGGCGGCGGCCGGCTCCGGCGTGATCTCGATGTCGGCCTTCGGCAGCCCCGGCACCAGCGAAGGGTCGCCCAGCAGGTTGTAGGCCCGAACGATGTCGCGGGGAATCAAGCCGTCGTTGGTCAAGTAGAAACGCGCTTTGGCCAACAGGATCGATTCTCCGAGCGAGCGACCGCCACGAGCGGGATCGAAGACCGCATCGATCAGATGGCGGTTGAGCTCATGCCCCTGGAGCGAGTACGAGAACCCGGATGACCCGAGAAAAGCGACTGCACCTTTGTCGGCCTCGGTCAGAAACACCTCACCGATCGCCGCGGGACCAGGATCGGCGAACGATCCGGTGTAGCAGGTCATGGAGAAGACGATCGGCAGCTTGTCTCCGTTTCTCAGGAGGGGAACATCTTCGATGTCGAGCAAATCGGCATCGGACCAGATCCCGCCGCCCCCGTGCCCCTCGAAATTGATCAGGGCGACGCCTGCGTCGAGATCTCTGGTCAGCTCGGGTCCGCCGCGAAAGTGCGGATCGTCTTCGCGAGACTCATCTTCGGTGGTGTACACGCGTTGGGGCTTGATATGTACGGGGATGCTCTCGTGTATCAACTGCTCGGCGCGGTCGCGGAACTCCTGCCCGTTGCCGCCGATCAGCTCGACGATCCCACGCCAATCCCCCGCGGCCGGATAGGCCATCGCTTTGTCGACCGCCACTTGGAGCTCGTCGAGATCGCGCACCGTCCAGCGCCCGATGGAGATCTCGGGCAAGATCGATTCGTCACTTGGAAGCCCGTACCAGCCGTCCGACGAGGTTTGGCCCCAGTTGACGTTGTAGTCGAGACCGGCGGGCACACGGTTCTCAAGAGCCTCGCCGCCCTGGATGTTCCGGAAGTCCCAGGTGCCGTCGCCCGCGAAGAGCACACTCTCGAGCGCGGGAGACGCCCACCCGGCCATGGCCAGGCGAATAAAGGCGCGAATCGCATCGGGGCTGGGGCGGCCACCGCCAAACTGGTGCGAGATATCTTCGAGCACTACGAGTGTAGTAGCGACACCTTGGGTCTCTTTCCAATCCACGAAAGGCAGCAGAGTCTCTTCGAACTCCCGCGGGGCGATGACGAGCAGCTCGGCGGCCAGTGACCGATCTCGAAGTTCGGGCCCCTCCGGCACGATCCGCACCGTCAGGGGGCGTTCGAAACGATCACCTTCCAGCGCGACATAGCGAACATCGGAGGTGACCAGATAGTCCTGTATGGTGATCTCGTATCTTCCATTTCTGCGGCCGGAGCGGATGGTGCCGTTCACCATCTCGCCTACGCCTAGCTTGAAGATCCGAATGTCCTCGGACTCGAAGTCGGACAGCCGGAACTGGTAGAGGCCCGCGCCCACTTCGAGCGGTGCCGCGAAGTCGAGAACACCATCGTCGGCTTCGTACAGTCGGTCGTACGATACTTCGACCCAGTCCAGGTAGACCTCGTCGAGGTTTTCGGCCGGTGTATCACCCGGTGCGACCAGGCTGATCTCGTTCTCCGCGTCGCGCAGTCTCGCCATCGGAACATTGTCGGCATCGTGAACGATGGCCGTTTGCCCATCGAATGTGACGTCGTTCAGCGACTGGCTGTTGATGTACACTTCGAGATGATGATCCGGATACTGGGGAGGATATGTTGCTCCCTGAAGTCGAAGCGCTACACTGGCGGCGCTGCCGAGAAGATCGGGCGAGGGGAGGCGGATCGGTACGACGCAGAGTGTGGGTGCGCGTATGGAACGCCAAAACCAGTGATCGAGCCCAGGAGTGCCGTCCTGGCCGAGACGCGAGAAGATCGAGTCGCGTTCGACATGCACGGTCCACCGAAAGGCCCCCGGTTCGATATAGCGACTGGGATTCGCTTCCGCCGGCGCGGCGTCTTCTCGAATCAGACGCGCGCCCGGAGTGCCTCCCCAGGTGAGAAAGTACGCGTTCTCGACGGTATAGGGATCGAAATACTGGCTCTCGCCTCGCGGTGCGCGCCCGTAGAAGAGAATGCGGTCGCCACGATCGATATCGCCGTCTCCGCCGTCTTCGACCAGGATCGGTTCGGGCGCCGCACCTTCGCTGAGCGCAAGTGTCGCGACGTCGATCTGGGAGAGCCGGAGACACCCACCCCCAATGCCCAAACCG
>CAZFNT010000034.1:0-1155 GCA_964520315.1 uncultured Gemmatimonadota bacterium | reverse complement strand
GCCCGAGAGGGCCATCATGCCGTCTCGGTCGACGGTGATGCGAAGAACCGTTGTTCCAGAGCCGCTCATCGGTGCCTGGGGAGCGGCCAAGGAGATTTCGGTGCTCTTCGGCACGATGAGGGACGCCTTCCGGCGCCAACGGCGGGCCGCGGTCGGATTGAGGAGGATCGATTCGAGCGCGCCATCGAGCGGGCCCGAGGCGATCGATCGCGGATCGGGGCGGACATCACCGGGCGCGATCTCTATGCGCAGATCGATCACGCGCCTGAGCACGCCTTCGCCGGTGGCAGGGCGCACCGAGATCGGATAGAAGGAGATGCGGGCCAAGTGGAGCCCGCGGAAATCGATGCGCTCGATGCTGTAAGGGCTCGAGGGCAGCAGGCGGGTGTCGGAGGAGGGCAGAAGGGTCAGCTCGCCGCCGGGAGCCGCAAGCGTTCGGTCGGCGCCCTCCTCGGCCCCCAGCACGGGTAGCGGCCCGAGCTCGATCCGCTCCCGCTCGATCGATGCGATGCGAACCCTCACGGGCGTGTCGGGGAAGGGAAGGGCCACGATTCGCGAGACGACCGGCACCACGGCTTCGCCGGGCTCTGTCCGCAATCCCGCACCCGCCAGATGCAGGCTCGATACCTCACCCGCGAGCGATCTTCGGAGCTCCGGCGGCGCGCATTCGATACGCACCTGCATCTCGGTGTCGGAAGACCGAGTGACGCGAAGGTCGACGGAGGGTGGCCTCGCATCGGAAATGCTTGCCTGACACAGGCAAAGGGCCAGAAGGATGCTTTGGGATATACTCATAGGGGACTTGTTCGATCGCGACTCGCGCGCGGAGTCGATTCTGGTTCCACGGAAGAAGAGCGCCTTTCTGCGATCGACAGCGCGGCGGATTCCTCTAGCCTGTCGAGGCGGCACATGAGACGAAGAGCGATATGTCTGACAGCCATCGTGATCACCGGATCCGCCAGCGCGGCGGGCGATCGTGTCGAAGCTCCCCTCGAGCCTGTCCCCTGGCCTGAATGGGTTCATCACCACTGGGTGTGGGAGAACGAGGGCACGCGGGAGTCGGCGACCGCGTTGGTGCGGGACTACCTCGACCGGGACGTGCCGGTGGGCGCCCTCATCATCGACTCGCCCTGGGAGACCGGCTACAACTCATTC
>CAZFNT010000033.1:1071-15642 GCA_964520315.1 uncultured Gemmatimonadota bacterium | reverse complement strand
ATCTCCGGCCGATCGGCGAGCTCCGAAATCCGCGAAATAGCCTACCATTCCTGTGGCTTCGGAACCCACCGATCGGGCGGATCTACGGCACATCTGGGCGCAAACCCAGGGAGCTCTTTCTTCGCCGACCCTAAGAAAGCAATCCAGCAGATCGTAGACATGGCCGACCGGAAGATCGATCTCCTCATCCGTTTCTGCCTCCAAAACGGCGGCCGACTCTCAGCGCGCAAACGCGCGAGCCACTTCGCTTTTCTAACGGATGACGAGATCGTCCGTATGGAAGACTCCCTCTCATCCGACTACGGAAGCGACGATCAAGGCCCCCCCGACCCAACCTCTCGAGCAGCGACCTCATAGCAGCCATTGACGGCGTTCCGCGGTTCAGTCTCCGGCAACCCCCGTCTTTGCCCTCAAGTCGATTCCGAGCGCCTTCATTCTGCTCCTCAACGTGGCTTCCGGGATTCGAAGCGATCGGGCAGCGGCCGTCTTCACGCCGCCATGAACCATCAGGGCCCGTCGTATGAGGGAGATCTCGTAGCGGCGGATATCGGCCTTCAGGCCTTGGCCGGAGACAATCGCCTTCGATTTCGCGACGTCGGGCCGCTCGCGCATCCACAGTTCGAGCTCCGAGCGACACAAGGAGCGGGGGATCACGCGCGCGATCGTCCGCGCAACGAGTCGTTCCACGAATCCGTGAAGTTCTCTTATATTCCCAGGCCACTGCCAGGACTTCAGGATTTCGATGCATCCGGGGTCGAGTGCGGGCGTGGTCTCGAGTCCCAATCTCTGCTCTGCGCGCTCCAGCGAAACTGTCGTCAGCTCCTCCAAATCTTCGAGTCTCTCCCTCAGCGGAGGCACCTCGATCACGTGAGGCCGGACCCGCTCGTACAGATCGGCCCGAAAGCGCCCCGCCATCAGGTCTTTGGCTAGGGGGCGGTTCGTGGCCATGACGATTCGTGCCTCGACCCTCTCCTCCCGTTTCGATCCCAGGCGGCGCACGGTTCCTTCCTGGAGGACACGAAGCAGCTTGACTTGATGATCGATCGAGAGCTCGCCGATTTCGTCCAGAAAGACCGTTCCCTTCCCGGCCGCGACGAAGATGCCGGCTCGATCGGCGGACGCGCCGGTGAAGGTTCCCTTCTCGTGCCCGAACAGCTCTCCTTCGATGAGCGAGGCCGGCCGCGCTGCAACGTCGAGGGGGATGAAAGGAAGGCGCTGGTTGCGTCCGGAATGGAGAGCGCGTGCCACCCACTCTTTGCCCACTCCGGACTCGCCGAGGATCAAGATCGGGACAGTGAGTCCGCAGAAGAACCCGATCGATTCGACCACGCGATGCATCGCAGGCGCGTTGGCGACGAAGCCATCGAAGCGTGCCGCGGCCCGTGCCGCGCTCGCCCGCCGCACGCTGCGATGATGCCTGTGGATTGTGTCGAGATAGGCCGCCAGTGTCTCGGCGAGCTCGGTCGCTGCTCGCCGGGCCGCTGGGCCGATCAACGTGCGCTCGCGGGAGTCGAGGTACAGGACACCGGCCAGACCGCCGCTATCTCGCAGAGGAATCGACAGGAAGCTCCCTGTGCCGCTTCGCACCAGGCTTTCGGCGGGATTGAACTCGGGATCGTTTGGAACCGCGCAGGAGGCGATCATTCGCGCTTCCTCGAGGGTCCTCTCCACGACGGTCCTAGACACTTCGCGTTCACCGGAATTCATGCCCGAACTCGCCAACACATGACGTCCGTCTTTGTCGACGGCGAGTAGACAAGCCCGTTCGACCGGCCACCCCAGCTCGAGTACAAGCCAGCGGTTCGCCGTTTCCAGCACACGATCGAGCAGAGGTTCCATCTCCTCGGCGTCGTCGATGGCATGCGAGAGTAAGCGGTCGAGGTCTTTGCGAAGCTCGTACAGAAGGAGCCGAATATCGGGACTCGAGCCGGCACCCGCTTTCTTGCTCATGGCGCGTCTCCGAAACATCGATGGGTGACCTGGTGCGAAGACCAGGCCACCCGCTCACGATCCCCGACCTTATCACGATCCGATGTCGGGTTGGGTCTGCTAGGGCGTGCGCACATCGACCTCAAAAGTGTCGCTTGCGATGTCGGTACCACCGCTGGTAAGCGCCAGCTCGTAAGTGTAGATCCCCGCGATGGCGCTCGCGTCGACCGGAAGGACGAACGTGTGCGAGAGCGCTTCGCTCGGTCCGAGCCAGATCGCGGAACCGTCATATAGCACATTGCTGTCGTTCAACGGGCCGGTGATTCGGATCTTCGCACCATCGAACGAGAGAGGAGCGTTGCCGAGATCTCGTGCCCAACCGGTGAAGCCGACGATCGATCCCGGGCGCGAAACCACCGTCGCGCGTGCAGTCGCAACCCGAAGCCCGATGGGAAGAAACCCGGAGGGATCGAGTGCAGTATCGGAGATGCGCGCCTCATACATGCAGCCATCGAAGAACTGACCGCCACCTGCCTCACTGAAGACGTAGAGTGAGGGGATATCCCACAGGGCTCCGGCCGCAAGGATGTGCGTCGCGTCGAGGTTCCCGTCGAGGTAGAACTCCAAGGTAGCGCCGTCGTACACCATGGCGGCGTGGTGGATTTCGCCGAGGCTCACCTGCGTGGCGCCGGAGTAGTCTGGGTTGAACCCATTGACATCTCCCGCCAGCACCTCGGATCCACCGAGGATGCCGAAGTTGAAGGCGACGGCGTCCCCCGGCGCGCCGGCCTGGAAGAAGCGGGGATTGCCGAGATAATCGGCGTCGAGTGAGAATATGATCTCGACGGTGAGGGCGGGCATGCCGTCCATACCTCCCGGGTCGTCCGCGACACCGTACTCGCCGGCGTCGACGCAGAGTCGCCCATCGTCCCAGCCCGTGGCCGTGGTGGTGACATCGTTACCCTGGCCACTCGAGTCCTCCAAGAGTGCGCCGGAGCCATCGAGCACCTCCCAGTGACCGACGGTGGCCGCGTTCGCGGGAAGGGTCGCGATCGCGGTGGTGAGGGCGAGAGTCGAAGCAGAGAACGGAAGCTGCATGGCTTCTCCAATGTGATTTCAGCCCCAATTGGCTTGCGGAGGACGTTTGCAGGACTCGTGCCCGTTTCGTGGATGCTCGTAACACGTTATTGTGCAAAGGGCTGTCAGATGGCGCTGCCGCGTTGCTCCAAAATGTCATCGCGAGAAGTCGCGAGTCCCGAGCAGTCCTCGCGCGGACTCGCTTGCGCTTGCGACGACTCGCGAGCTCTCACGACGTCGCGAGTTTTCGCGAAGTGCTTACGAACTCGCCAATTCAGCGGCGAGAGATCGCCAGAACGCGCCACGAATCCGATCTCTGCCCAGCTCCTTGGTCGCCAGAAGACGGGCGCCATCGAAATTGCCGCTGGCGCGCAACGCGAAGGCGCGCAGCAGTTCGAGTCGTCCGAGCGAGAAGGGGTCGGCGGGCACCGCACCGGAATCGAAGGCCGCCGCGATTTCGCCGAACGCTCTCTCCGGCTCCCCCTCCCCGAGCCACTTCCAAGCTCTGGCCTCGACCAGGTCGTCGGCGGCGATCCCATCATCCGCGACGCCACCGAGGCGGACATCCGCAAGCGCCGCGATAGCGGCAGCATCGATCACGAGCGACGATTTGGCCACGCGCCTCGCGATCTCTCGGACTTCTCGCCACCCTCCTGATTCCAGGAGCATCCGTTGCGGTAGCGACGAAACCCAGATCCGACCAGGCCTTTGGCCGAGCAGACGGGACATCATCTCAAGCGCTTCGTCTTCGCGCCCCAATCGCCACAGAAGGCGGGACCGTCGGATAGAGAGATCGGTCTCGGAGTTCACTGCTTCTATCTCCGACTGTATCTCGAGGGCGTCATCATGGCCACCGATTCCCACCAACAAGCCGGGCAGCGCCCAACCAAGCCCGGGATCTCGCCAGCCGCTTCGCCAAAGCTCCAAGAGCCCCTCCACCTCGGCTTGACCTCGATCCTCACCTACCGCGATCTCGGCGATTCGAGTATCGATCGTCGCGAGAAGTGTAGCTTCATTGACGGCTTCTTCATCTCCAAATGCAACATCGTCAATAGCCGATCGCGCTTCCTGCAAGAATGCGATCGCGCCAGCCATATCCGCACCTTGGAAGCGAGTCTCGGCCATTGCCATCCGCTTATGAGCCTCTCGAATTCGCTGGGCCCTCCGATCGAGCGACAATCGAGAGTTGCCATCGATTCCCTCCCTGCTGAGCTGAAGTCCCGTCATCGAATCCAGGTGTATGACCCCTCGACTCGTTCCGATGACCACCCGCGATTGCTCCACACGCAACGACGAGACACTAGCCGAGATCGGCAACAGAGCGTGCCACAGAACACGCGCGGCTCCACCCCCTGCACGATAGGGTGGTAGCTGTCCCGACGTCTGGTCGAATGGTGAAAGAGCGAACGCAGCAACGCGCTTCCCAGCCAGCACCTCTTCGCCGGCAGCGACCAGCTCCGCCACACCGTCTCCATCGAGATCCCCGGCCGCGAGCTGATGGTAATGCCCCGAGACCGACCACGATCGGCCGCGCCAACGCAAGCCTGAGATGCCGGATGAGCCGATCGCCTCGAAGAGGAACACACTGCCGGGGTAAGAGACCGGGTGGTGTGCCTCCAAGGCGATTTCGACCGGTTCGAAATCCATGCCGGGCTGTTGATTGCGTCGGAGGTCTGCGAGTAGCAGTCGTGAGATCCGGAACGGAGCCTGCGCCACGCCCGGGAAAGGGGACGGATTGCCCAGGACGCCGCGATGGAGGACCGCCGCATCGTCATCCAGCAACATAAGCTCTGGAGAAAGGGTGTCGCCAACACCCGCCCCACAGAGCGCAAGCACGATCTCAGCTTGCCCGTCACCGTCGACGTCGCCGAGTTGAGCACGGCCCTGCGCGCCCTCGCAGCCAATGCGAACAGGCGAATCGAGCAAGGGTGTGCTGATCCGCAGCTCATGTCCAGGGTACAGGTCGACTCGGAATCCTCCTTCGTCCAGAAGGGTGGCTCTCGAACTCGGCGGCGGGGACGGAGGTGTTCGCGACGCGGAATCGACTACGGCTGCAAGCTCCCTGGCCGCAGGGGAGAGCTCGCCGAGCGCGGGCATCAATGGCGTGGGGGCGTTGTCCGGGCGGCTCGCAACCGCGCACAGCGCGAGCGTTGTCATGACCGATGTGGCCTTCCAGAGGCTTTGGCGGTGACTGCCCTTCGATTTCACCGGCGCGAGCGTGAGCAGTTCCAGGGTTTGCGCCGCTGATCCCGGCCTGGAATCGGGGTTGGGCGCCGTCAAGGTCTCGACCAGATCGGACACGACCGGATCGCGCACGCGCAGAGGTTCCATCGAGGGCGCGGCGTCCAGAATGCTACGATAAGTCGCATCGACCGTTGGCTCTTCGAAGGGGCTCGCTCCCGTCAACATGGCGCCGATCAGGCAGCCGACACTGAAGATGTCGCTTCTGGCATCAGGGATCTCGCCGCGCACCTGCTCCGGAGACATGAAAGCGGGTGTGCCAATTCGATCGTTGCTTCGAGATTGACGATGTGCTCCACCTGTCTCGAATGAGAGGCCAAAGTCGATCACCTTGACTCGATCGCCAGATAGCAACACATTCGAGGGCTTGATGTCTCGATGAACGACACCTTGAGCATGCGCATGTTCCAGGGCCTCCAGTACTTGCCGAGCGACGTTCAATGCGCGCTCGGTGTCGAAGAACCCATCCCTTCTCAGCACTTCGCTCAAGGAGGGGGAAGGTACATACTCCTGGCTGATCGAAACCCGATCCCCGGACCGATGAACGTCGTGCACTTTGGCGATCGCGGGGTGGTCGAGCAATCGCCCCACGCGCCCCTCGCGAACGAAGCGTCGAAGCTCCTGATGAGAGGCGCGAAAGCACTTCAACGCCATCGGTTGGTCGAGCCACACGTCCCAAGTCCTCAACACGTCGCAGAAGCTCCCCGCGCCGATGAGATCGATGGCGACGAAACGGTCGTGCAGAAGCGAAGATGTCGCCCAACCGGGAAGTGTCTGCGATCGTCCGGACGGGATCTCGGTGTAAACGTGGTTGCCTCCACAGGCCCACCTACACAGCAGTGCGATGCTGCGCTCCGTCGGAATTGAGAAAGGCCATAGATCGTACGCCTCTCCGCCGGCGCTCCAGAAGCCGAGCTTGCCCTCCGGCTGACATCGAGGCGACGAGATATCCGGCGGGTTTTCCCCCAAGGAGAGAGACAGTGTCCGCGATGGCCGGTCGGGCGTGCCAGGGAGGGTGTAGCGCACCTGCCCGGCGAAGCGAGCGTTGAGATCGACCGAAGACGGGACGCCGGGCTGGTCGATCCAAGTCCGCACAGGTGGGAGATCCGCCACCCAATCCGGCATGGAATCGAAGAGGGCCTGCAGGGAGTCGCTCAATTCGCCGGGGTTCGATAGGAACAGGTCCGCCGCCCTGGACGCATTTGTGCCCTGGCGCGCCGAGTATGCCGCGAGGAGAATGGCCCGCAGAAGCAACGCTCCGTGTGCCCCGCTCAACCTGTCGGCATCGATGCCCCAACGTTCTTTCAAGGCCCCCCCGAACCAACCCCCCGAGCCGCGATCTCATAATACCCGTTGGCGTCACGATCGTCCTGCCACGCCACCACGAAGTCACTGCTCCCACTCATGCCGATCGCGGGCTCTAGTTGTTGCCCTTCGTCGTCGTAGTTCACGTTGAATGCGCTGATGCGCTCCTCGCCGGCTGCGTCGAATCCGCGCGCCCAGATCTGCCACAGACCGTTGTTGTCGTTGTCGTCCTCCCACGCGATCACGAAGCGGCCCGTCGTATCGACCGCGATCGTGGGCGCACGATGCTCCCCATCGAAGCGGGTGTTCACTAAGCGATCCGAGAAAAGCTCGGCGCCGTCCGAGTCGAATCCGCGGCAGCGCACGTCGAAATTACCGTCCTTGTCTTGGTCGTCTTCGAAGGCCGCGACAAACGATCCCCCGGACGTGATTCCCACCGCGGGACGATACTGCTGGCCCTCCGCTTCTGCATTGACGGTGAAGTCGGCGAATCGCTCGCTTCCGTCGGCTTCGAACCCTCGCGCGTAGATCTGAAAGTAGCCGTTGTCGTCCTTGTCGTCCTCCCAAACGACAACAAAGCCTCCTGCGTCATCGACCGCCACCGAGGGATGGTACTGTTGCCCGCCCGCGTCGCTGTTGACCGTGAAGTCGCCGAATCGTTCACTTCCGTCGGCTTCGAATCCACGAGCCAAGATCTCGTAGTAGCCGTTGTTGTCTTGATCGTCTTGCCAGACGACGACGCTGTTGCCACTGTCGGTGACCGCGACCGATGGTTCCTTCTGCTGGCCCGCTCCCGTGCTGTTGACGGTTCGATCGTGGAATGCGAAGCCGCCGCCGTCTTCGTAAGTGTAGGGCGGCATAGGGGTGCTCATGTCGTAGCTGAGCTCGTATGCATGATCGTCGGCGAGCGGATCGGCGTCGTAGTCGGTGCAGAAGAGCACGGGATCCCCGTCGGGGAAGTAGTCTATGTTGCCGTCGGAGACAGAGAAAGTCTGCACCACGATTCTGTTGTTTCGCGGCTCGAAGTGGAGCGCACGTAGCCAGCCGTTGCCCAGATTGGAGCCCGAGATGTCGCAGCTCGATTCACAAGGGGGCGTAGCGCATGGCACCTCGAACTGGTAATCGGTCAGAACCTCGATAACCTCTTCCCCGGGCTGCGACACGCGGACGAATCGCTCGGAATCCCCCACGTGACCCGATAGGACCATGAACACATTGCTGTGACGACTCGCGACCTCATCCCAGACCACGTCACCGTTGCCGCCGTCGATGTCGTAGTAGTCCGCGCAGTCGAGCCGATGGCCGCCGCCGCGTTCCTGGTAGCAGTGTGTAACCACGATCACCCGGCGGTCGGGATGCGCGCCGATCACTTCGTTCGCCCAGCAGAGCGCCTCTTTGCGCGGAGCGAACTCGAGGTTCACGACCATGAAGCGCATCGGCCCGACTTCGAATAGGATGCAGTTCGAATCGTTCGTGCTTCCGAAGCTCCCTCCGTACCACGGCTCACCCGCGAATCGCCCGGGGCCGAAGAAAGTGTTGTAGAGCCCCGTATCGCGCTCGAGGCCGCCATTTTCTCTGGGGTAGTCGTGGTTCCCCGGGACGATCGAATACGGAACTCCAGCGTTTTCGAGAATCGTATGTGCCGCATCGGCGATCAGCCATTCCGAAGTGACGTTGGTATGGGTGACGTCACCCATATGCAGCACCATGGGGATGTTCAACGCTTGCTGATTGTCGACGATCCACTGCGCCTGCAAGTAGTACGGATTATCCGGATCATCGGGCTGCTGAGTGTAGTACTGCGTGTCTGGAAGGACCATCAGAGTGAAGTCTCTCAGCCGTGGATGCCGGATCGGCGCATGCGGACGGGGCGTCAGAGACAACCGCGTTCCGGCGGCGGCCGGGAAGGCGGGCCCCAGGTAGAGACAGCCGGCCGCGGAGGCTATTAGCAAGATAGTGCGAGGTGCGCGCGACATGGTAGATCTCCGAGTATCTTCGTGGTGCATATCAGAGCATAACCCGCCGGTAATCACGACTCGTCTTCGGACCGCAGACGGGCGACCAGGCGCCGCAGCTCCCCGACTTCGCGCAGCGAGGCGAAGCTGGAGCGGTAGGAGCCCGACTCAGGCAAACCGGCCACCTGGGCTTCGAAGATTCGAGCCGCCCGAATGGCGTGTTCGCGCGCGGCGCCCAGATCGCCGAGCAGCAGGCAGGCAGCGCCGGCCAGCACTGCTCCGATCCACAGAAGTCGCTGGGAATCGATCTCTTCGGCGATTTCGATCGCGCGTTGGGCGAGGGCGAGAGATGCGGCCGGCTCGCCGCTTTCGATAAGCGCGCGAGCCTCCGCCAGATCGGCCCGGGCCTCCAAGTGGCGATCCCCGGCCTTGCGCGAGAGGCGCCTCGATTTCGCGATCGATGCAACCACCTTTTCACCCGCCTCCCGCGGATCGAGAAGCTCCGCGCGGCACAGAGCCAATTCAGCGGCGAGTGCTGGTGATTCCATCGCGCACTGCGCGAGGTCCTCTCGGCGGCAAAAGCGCAATCGCTCATCCGCCTCATCGGCGCGCCCCAGTCGGGTCAATGCGTCCGCCCAATGAACTGCTGTCTCGATCATCGCGGGTCGCTCCCCAGACTCCGCAGATTGGTGGGTCGCCGACTCGAGCTGAACCAAGGCATCCCGGAAGTCCCCGAGAGCCAAGCTGCATTGCCCCGCGACGGCGCCCACCTGCGATCGCTCCCCCCCGTCGCTTCGGCGCAGGCGGTCGAGACGGCGGGCTTCGGTCAGGGCGCCTATCGCTTCGGTCCAACCTCCGCAGCGGATCTCCAGCCGGATGCGCTCCAGCAGGCAGGCGACGCGGGCACTCGGCCCGTGCTCCTCGGCCGCCGCTCGAAGCGCGGTGTCGAGTGCGCTTCTCGCTTCGGCGCTTCGACCCTGCCGCCCCAAAATCCGCGCCCGCTCCCCCTGCGCCTGGGCGATTGCTCCCGTCAGGGCGGCCTTCTCGGCGAGCTCGGCGGCCTCGTCGGCGGTCTCTAGCGCCGTCGCCTGATCGCCCTTCGCGCCAACGACAGCCGCTCGCAGAACCAGCGCCGTGGCCAGCGCGTCGACCCGCTTCTGCTCACGAAAAAGGTCGACGGCCCGTTCGGCGTGCTCCAGCGCGGGGGACCAGTCTCCGCTGTGGAAAGCGACCTCTCCCAGACCGAGCGTGCAGACGGCCCGACCGTCGGCATGCCCGATCGACTCCGCCAATCTCAGACCCTCCGCGTACGCCTTTTCGGCTTCGTCGAGGCGTCCCGCGCGGCGACTCTGCTCGCCCAGAGCCGCCAGCGCAGGCACCTCCATCGAGCGAACGCCCTCGGAACGCGAGATGTCGAGCGCGCGGTTCAATGCACTCCGCGCCGCGCTGAGGTCGTCGCGTTGCAGATGAACATAGCCGAGTGTGCAGAGAGTGTTGCAGACCTGGAGCACCTGATGCTGTGCCTCGAAAGCCGCGGCCGCCTCCTCGAGCGCCCGCTTGGCCCCCTCCAGATCTTGCGTGACGGAGAGGGCGGCGCCGAGCTCCGCCAGAGCGTGCATTCTACCCTTGGGGATCTCGTGCTCTTCGCAGATCCGAAGCGACTCCCGAATCAGCGGCAAGGCCTCGTGCACCTTGCCCCGAAAACGATGGAATCGCGCCAACGAGCGGAGCGACGACGCCGTGATCTCCGGATGCTCGCGTATGCGCCGACTCTCTTCGATCGCACGCTCCAGGTGCACGCGCGCCTCTTCCATCGCGCCACCGCGCATCAGGAGCTCGCCGAGGAGTCGCCTGGCCTCGGCCAGGGAGTAGCTCTGCTCCGACGCCGAGAGCAGCGCGACCGCCTCTTCGAGGTGCGCGCGCGCCGACTCGTTCTCGGCCCTCTGCATGCACACATGAGCCAGAAAGAGCAACGCTTTTCCGTGAAACTCCGTCGCTCCCTCGCGCCCAGCCCGTTCGACGATTCCGGCCGCCCGCGCCCGGGCCTCGTCCACCAACCCCGTCTCGAACTCGAAGCGACACAGATCGATTAGCTCGCCGAACGACAATTCCCCCAGCTTCGCCGCCTCTCGGTAGAGCCCGATCGCCTCGAGGAAGCCCCAACGTTTCGCTGCCTCCTCAGCGGCTCGTATCAGATGCGGCACAGCCTCTTCCTTGCGACCACCATCTCTCAGATGGCGGCCCAGGGGAGCCGGCTGGGCGTCGCGGTGCAGGGCTTCGGTGGCTTCCGCCAGGCGGCGATGGAGCCGGCGCCTGCGTGGCGTCGAGATCGCCCGTGCGACCTCGGCCCGGAGCAGGGCGTGACGGAAGCGGAACCCCTCTCGCTCCTCGTCCAGGATTCGGCGGCGGAGCAACCCGTCGAGAAGATCGAGCAAGGGATCTTCGTCGAGGCCGGTCACCGCTAGCAGCAGATCGAAAGAGGGCTGCGCGTAGGCCAGGGCGATCGCGCGAACCACGAGAAGCTCGTTCTCACCCAGGTCGCCCAGTCGCGTCGCCAACACGCTCGAGAGGGTCTTTGGCACGGCATCGGGATCGAGCTCGTCGGCCAACTCCAGCTCGCCCGATACCGGATCCTCGCGAAGCGTGCGATCGAGAAGAAGGCCGCGGATCAGCTCCTCGGCGAAGAAAGGGTTGCCGCCGGAAACCTCGGAGACATGCTTCGCGAGTTCGCCGCTCGCCGCGCCCTTGCCCACCAGAGACTCGAGCATTCCCCGGAGCGCCTCTCCATCGAGGGGGCGGAGCGGGATCGCGAGCAGGTCGGGCTTCGAGCGCAGGGCCTCGATTCCAGTCGAGATGTGATGTGATTCGGGTAGCTCGTGGGATCGCATGGTCGCGACGATCAGCAGCGGAAAAGCCCGGGCGCCCTCGGTGCCGGCGAGGGCGAGGTTTTCATCGAGCAGTGAGACGGTCTCCTCGTCGGCCCAGTGGATATCTTCGAGCTCGACCACGAGAGGGCGGTGGCGCGCGAGCTCCGCCAGGAAGGCCGCGATCGACCGGATCAGGGCGCGTTGGGCCTCGCGGGCGTGCAGATCGGGGGTGGGGGGAAGGTCCGCGAGGCCGGGAAGGGCGAGCAGCTCTGGCGCAAGAGCAGCGAGCAGGCGACCCTGATCCCCCAAAATGGCACGTCTCTCCTTTTCCCCCATGCGGCGGAGTAACGACTCGGCTCCCCGAAGTACCGACGAGATCCCCTCGTAAGAGAGGCTGCTCTCCTGCCGGTGCACACCCCGCAAGGTGCGAAAACCCTCCCAGCGGGCCATTTCCGAGAGCTCCGACGCCAGTCGCGACTTCCCGAGCCCCGCTTCGCCCTCGATCAGCACGACCCCGCCCCGGCCCTCGCGCGCGCGCACCAGCGCCGTCCCGAGTCGCTCGATCTCGCCCGCGCGGCCCGAGAGCACCGAGCGAAACGCGAACTCGGCCGGCTTCTCCAGCATTGCCGCGCCCTGCCAGGGACCGACCGGCACGGCAGGCGCGTCGCCTCCCAGCTTTTCCGCCGCCTCGCCGAGGGCACGAAACACCGCCCGCCCGGTCGGTGGACGCTCCGCCGGTGTCTTGCCCAAAAGGCGGCGCAGAAGCTCCGCCAGCGAGGCGGGGGCCCAGGGCGCGCCGCACCGGCGAAGATCGGGCGGACTCTGCGTCAGATGCGCCTGCAGCAGAGCGGCGAGGCTCTCTTGCGGAAAGGGCAGCCGCCCGCAGAGGGCTTCGAAGAGCATCACCCCGGCGGCGTAGAGATCGGCGCGCGAATCGAGATTCCTCTCGGCGTTGATCTGCTCCGGCGCCATATAGGCCACCGTGCCGACGAGTAGGCCGCTGCGGGTCAGCCCGTGCGCCTCGGCGTGGTCTCGCGCCAACCCGAAATCGGTCAGCTTGACCACCCCGTCATCGGTGACGAGCACGTTGCCCGGCTTGAGGTCGCGATGCACGATCCCCTGCCCGTGCATATAGTCGAGCGCCGCGAAGATCTGCAGGAACGCCCGCAGAATCGACACGCGCCGCGGCTCGCCCGGCGGCTGATCGTCGAGCCAGGCGTGCAGATCGCTGCCCTCGACCGCCTCCATGGCGAAATAGAGCCGGCCATCCTCGTTCCCCATGTCGTACGCTCGAACGACATTCGGGTGCTCCAGGCGCGCCAGCGCCCGAAACTCGCGCTTGAAGCGCATGTACTCCTCGCGGCCGATCGCTCGATCGGAGCGGATGACCTTGAGGGCGACCTCGTCGGGTCCGAGCCCCCCACCCGACGCGCGGTACACCACCCCCATCTCGCCCCGACCGAATTCGCCGGTGATCCGGTGGGGACCGATCTCTTTGGGACGTGCTGCCTGGGCGGACACGTGAGGGCCTGGTGAGTGGAGCGAGATGGGATCGACTAAACAGAAAAGTCTAGCTTATCCGATCGGTCGCCCCGCTCGCCCCGGAGCGACCATTCGAGTGCGGCCCTTGTTCGCTATAGCTCGTTCGCCACTACTCCGATCCCCGGCGCCCAGATTATCCACTGGCCCCAATCCGGGATCTCGAGCTGCCAATCGCCGTTCAGATCGGTCAGATCGGGACCGACCACCTGAATCGGCATGGGGTCGATCCGCACGGCGTAGACGTTGATGTCTTCCATCGCGACACCGTTTACCTCGATCCCACCGTCGGCGACCATCACTCCCTCGTCGCCGACCTCCGCGCTGCGGATGTTCACGATATTGGGGATCTCCAGGCTGTAGACACCCGGCGGCACGTCTTCGAAGATGAAAACGCCGGCCGAATCGGTGCGGTCACGGTAGGTGCAGCCGACAGTCCCGTCCGCCAGGAGCACCGGGCGGTCGACGAAAGGTTCGCCGTCCACCAAAACGTCGCCACCAACGACTCCGGCGCCGGTGAGTCCATAAGTGAAAGCGTTGTAGAGAAGCTGCGGATCGCTACGTTGCAGCGGAGACCCTGGCGTGTACTCGTGAGGCGACGAGAAATAGATCCCGACACCCTCTCCGCGCTCCACGAAAACCTCGACACTGTTCGAGTCTGGCTCACCCATGGCGACGATTCGCCCCGCCGCCATCAGATCATCGCTCCAAGCGCGCGAGATCTCCCGCTCGGCGCGCAACTTCATCGTGACGCCGAAAGGAACCCCGATCGGCAAGCTGTCGGCGAGCTCCGCCGGTACACTCGCATCGAACGACATCAGCACGGTCGTGTCGTAGACCTGGTCGAAGACAGTGTTCGAGGTGTCGATCCCGAATATCGGCCCCAAATGACGGTTGTCGCTACCTCCGGATCCTCCAAAGACCATGCCGCTCCCGACGATCGTCGTGCCATAGGTAATCTGCATCGTCTCCAGCGTGGCCATCTCCCCGGTCGAGAACTGCTGGTCGGTCCAGACCGGCGACGCGATCCAGATCGCGTGAGGTTCCGCCGCACGCAGATCGGCGAGCGTGAACGTTGCGACGTTCTTCAGGCGCATATCGAAGACCAAAGGCAGGTCGCCGAAACTCTCCCACTGCGTCGTCAGCTCGTCGATCCAGTTCGCCGTGACCGTGTCGATGATCGACGACTTCACCACGACAACGCGAACCGTGTCGGCCGTTTCCTGAGGCTGCGGCCTGGTCGCGGCGAGTCTCATCGCGATCTGGGTCGCGGCGTCGCGGCCAAACGTGCGCAGGGCGGAACGAGAGCGTGCTTCGATCGGTACGTTGTTCGAACCGACCGCGGATGTGCGGCTGGCCACCGTCATACCTACGAGCACCGCCAATGCGGCGGCCGAGATAGCGGCGTTCATGCGATTCGATTCTCTCATGGGGTCTCCAGCGATCAGGTTTCAACCGTCAAGTGTAATCGACGATCGAAGTTCCCTCAATCAAAGCACCCGCACGCCGATCCCCGGCGCCCAGATCACCCACCTGCCCTCGTTCGGAATGTCGATGCTCCACTCGCCGTTGACGTCGGTGATCACCGGTCCCAGGAAGTCGAAGGGCACCACGTCGATCCGCACCGCGTAGACCGGCACTCCTTCGGCGGCAACGCC
>CAZFNT010000033.1:0-1061 GCA_964520315.1 uncultured Gemmatimonadota bacterium | reverse complement strand
GACCATCACGCCGGCCGACTGCGGCGCACCCTCATCCGGAACGTTGTTGACTATGTTCGGGATCTCGAGCGTGTGAGTGCCCACCGGCACCTCCGCGAACTCGAAAACGCCGGTCCCGTCGGTGAGCTCGTAGAGGTCGCAACCGATCTCCCCCTCGCCCAAGTAGACACGCTTGTCGGCGAAGGGCTCCCCATCGACTCTCACGTCACCCGAGACCCTCCCGACCGCCGTGAAGCCGAATGTGATCGCGTTGTAGAGGAGCTGACCGTCGTTTGCCTCGTTCGGATCGGCCCCCTGCGACTCCCGAATCTCGTGCGGCGCCGAAAAGTAGATCCCCCGGCCTGCGCCAATCCTGTCCGTCAGAGTTTGCACGAGCTCCCCGGAGTAGTCGCCGACGCCGACGATATCCGCCCCGTCAATCTGATCGTCGTCCCACAAGCGACCCCGCTCCACTTCGACCCACGGCTTCGCTCCGATCGCGAACTCATCTCCTTGCGGCAACCCGTCGGCGAGCGACGTCGGTGCCGAGGCCAGCACTCTGAACTTGGGCACGATGCCGGACACCGGCATGAACACCCGCTTGGCCGTATCGATCCCGAAGAGCACCCCCGCCGCCCGGTTGTCGTAAGACCCCGCTCCGCCGAACACCAGCCCCGTTCCGAGCACCGTGCCGCCCCTTCGCTGGAACTTCTCGAGATCGGCGATCTCACTCGCGCTCAGCTCCAGCTTCGCCCCCGCCGGTGACGCCAACCAGACCACATCGGCCTTCGCTTTCGACAGATCGTCGTAGGTGAACGTCTCAAGCCAGTTCAGCTCGGTGCTGACACTGATCGGCAGCTCACCGAAGTCGCTCCATCGCTTGTTCAGGTCGTGGATCCACGAGGACGAAGTCAGCCGCGACCTCACCAACACCACGCGCACCGTATCGGCCGCGCTCAACCCCTTCGGTCGATCGAGCCCCGCCAGCCGCGCGACCATCTCGGTCATCGCATCGCTCGCCAGATCGCGCAGCGCCGCGTTCGAGGGTGGCGAAGAGGGTACCTCACGCCGGATCGCCAGCT
>CAZFNT010000032.1:8193-16229 GCA_964520315.1 uncultured Gemmatimonadota bacterium | reverse complement strand
CATAGGGCAAGAAAAGCCTTGCATCAGGCGAGCAATCAAACGTATGTTTGAATCAAACGAACGATTGAGACTCTCGCATGCCCGACGCTCCCCTCCCTGCCGAAGAACGCCCCGACACCCGCGAACGCTTGCTCGATGCCGCCGAGCGACTTTTCGCCGAGCGGGGGCTCGGCGCGACATCTTTGCGCGCGGTTACCAAGACGGCCGACGCCAACTTGGCCGCGGTGCACTACCACTTCGGCAGCAAGGAGGAGCTGCTCTCGGCAGTCGTGGCCCGACGGGTACGGCCGATCAACGAAGAACGGCTGCGACTGCTGGATCAGCTCGAGGTCCGTTCGGGTGATCGCTCTCCCGCTCTCGACGAAATCCTGAGCGCTCTACTCCTGCCGATGATCCGGGGGCGAAGGAGCGGTCCCGAGAGCATTCTGACGTTCACGCGGCTGATGGGGCGAGTGCTGACCGATATGGGAACCCGCACCCATGCGCTCATCGTGCAGCATTTCGAAGAGGTGCTGCAACGTTTCGCGGCCGCTCTCGCGCGCGCCCTTCCCCATCTGACGCCCGAAGAGATCGCCTGGCGGCTGCATTTCTGCATCGGCACGATGGCGTTCACGCTCGTTCATTCCCCTCATCTCGCCGAGATGTCGCGGGGGCTATGCCGCGCCCATGACGCGGATCGGGTCTTGGAGCAGATGCTCCCCTTTCTCGCGGCTGGTTTCAACGCACCTACGTCGATCGAAGAGGAAACATCGTGACGCACCGGATCTGGCCCCTCATCTTCGTGATCATCGCGTCATGCGCCGCGCCGCCGCCGGTCCGACCACCGGCGCTGAGGGCCGAGATCCCGGCTCAGCGGCGATCCGGCGCTTCGGTTGCCGAGGGCAGCTCCGTCTCGTGGTGGAAGCTCCTGGGGAGCGAGGTGCTGGACAGCCTGGTCGCCGAGGGGTTGGAGCACAATCCGAGCCTCGACGGGGCGGCGGCACGGATCGAGGCTGCGGCGGCTCGGGCGAGGATCGCCGGGGCGGGCGGCTGGCCACAGCTCGGGGCAGGCGGCACCGGGAGCCGGTCGAAGAGGAGCTTCGTCGGCTTTCCGAGCTTCGGTCCGCCGGGTACTGGGGGCGATGGGCCGGTCTCGGTCGAGTCGACTACCTATGGAGTATCGCTCGACCTGAGCTGGGAGATCGATCTCTGGGGACGGATCCGCAGCGGGCAATCGGCCGCCCTGGCGGATGCGCAGATGGCCGAAGCTCTTTGGCAGGGCGCGCGTTCGAGCATCGCGGGGCAGATCTGCAAGGCCTATTTCGGGCTCGCCGAGGCGGAGCAGCAGATGGAGCTGGCGGAGGCGACGAGCGCCAACCGCGCCGAGCTGCTGGAGAGGATCGAAGCCCGATATGCTCGTGGGCTTCGTTCTTCGCTCGATGTGCATCGGGCGCGCGCCGAGCTCGAATCGTCGAAGGCGCGGCTCGCGCTTCGACGCGCCCAGCGCGACTCGGCCGGGCGGCAGCTCGAGATCCTGCTCGGCCGATACCCCTCGGCTTCGATCGCTGCCCGAGCGCTGCCCAGTCCGCCCGAGGGCTTGCCGACCGGGCTCCCCGCCGATCTCATCGATCGCCGCCCCGATCTCGTGGCGGCGGAGCGAGCGGTGGCCGCAGCGGATCGACGCACGGCCGAGGCTCGGCGCGCGCTCTACCCCCGCGTCATGCTGACCGGCAGCTCCGGAACAACCTCCGATGAGCTCGGCGATCTGAGTGATGGCGATTTCGCCGTCTGGAGTATCGGAGCTTCGATCTCTCAGCCTCTCTTCCAGGGGGGGCGAATCATCGCCGGGATCGACGCGGCCGACGCGGGGCTTCGAGAGGCTTATGCGAGCTTCACGGCGACCGCGCTGCGGGCCTATGCCGAGGTCGAGAGCGCGCTCGACGCCGAAGCGCGGCTCGAGGAGCAGGTGCGAGCGTTGAGGAACGCGGTCGAGGCTTCGTCTCAGGCACTGCGGCTCGCCGAGGCCCGCTATACGGGCGGATTGGCCGACGTCTTGATGCTCCTCGACGCACAGCGGTCCGACTACGACGCACGAAGCAGTTTGATCGAAGCATCCCGCCAACGGCTCGACAACCGAGTCAATCTGCACCTCTCCCTCGGGGGTGGATTCCACCGCGACGACGAAACCAGGACCAGCTCATGACGCGCGCCAAACAGGCCCTGATCACCGCCGCTTTCGTTGCGGCTGGAGCCGTGGGCTACTTCCTCTTGGTGGCGACGCGCCCGGCGGCATCGACGCGACCCGCCGAGCCGCGGGTTCCCCTGGTGCGCGTCCTCGCCGTCGAGCCGAGCGCGGTGCAATTGAGCGTGACGAGCCAGGGAACCGTGACACCCAGTGCGGAGACGACGCTCGCGCCGCAGGTTTCGGGGGAGGTGGCCGAGCTCTCGCCCCTCCTCGCCGAGGGCGCCTTCTTCTCCGAAGGGGACGTGCTGCTGGAGATCGACCCCACCGACTACGAGCTGGCGGTCGTGCAGGCCGAGGCGAATATCGCGCGGGCCGAGGCTCGCGTGGCGCTGGAAGATGGTGAGGCCGAGCTCGCCCGCGCCGAATGGACACGCATGGGAAGCGGTGGCGAGCCCCATCCCCTGGTCCTTCGAGAGCCCCAGCTCCGTGACGCGCGGGCCGCGCTGGCCGCGGCGGGCGCGAGCCTCGCTCAGGCCCGCCTTGCGCTGAACAGAACCGAGCTGCGCGCTCCATACGATGGACGGGTCCAGGCCAAGATGGTCGCTCCAGGTCAACTAGTCGGTCCCGGCACGCCGGTCGCCCTGATCTACGCCGTGGACGCCGCCGAAGTGAGGCTACCGATACCGGCCTCCGAACTCGCCTATCTCGACCTTCCAACCGACCCGCTCGCTCCGGACGAAGGCCCCGCCGTTCGATTCAGCGCGGACTATGCGGGGCGTTCCTGTTCCTGGACCGGTCGGATCGTGCGGCGTTCGGGCCGAATCGATCCCCGTTCTCAAATGGTGCATCTGATCGCACGGATCGAGCGTCCCTACGGCGACGCGCACGAGGTTCCCTTGGAAACCGGGCTCTTCGTCCAGGCCGAGATCACCGGACGCGTCGAGGAGGGGATCGTCGAGCTGCCTCGCGAGGCGCTCAAATCGGGTGAGCGGGTGCATTTGCTGCGCGAGGGTCGCCTGCGCTTCCGCTCCGTCGAGCTGCTTCGTCTCGAGCCGGAGCGGGTCCTGATTCGAAAGGGGCTCGCGGTGGGTGACACACTTTGCCTCTCCCACATCCAGGCCGCGATCGACGGAATGCGGGTCCGGCCCATGGGAGCTGAGATCGAAGGGGGATCCTCATGAACCGGGCGATCGAGTGGTTCGCCCAAAACGCGGTCGCGGCCAATCTGATGATGATCTTCGTCCTGGCCGCCGGAGCGCTCTCGATCTCCTCTCTCAAGACCGAGGTCTTCCCGGAGATATCATCCGGCTTGGTCTCGGTGGGCGTTCCTTATCCGGGTGCCACACCGGCGGAGGTCGAGGAGTCGATCTGTGTGCGGATCGAAGAGGCCGTTCAAGGGATCTCGGGCATCGATAGGCTCAACTCGATGGCGGTCGAGAACGCCGGCTCGGTGTTGATCGAGCTGATCCCAGGGCTGGAAGTGCGAGAAGTTCTAGACGATGTGAAATCGGCGGTCGGCGGCATAACGACCTTTCCCGAGAACGCGGAAGCCCCGGTTGTGCAGGAGGTTCGCCGCATCAACCAGGTCGTAAACGTCGCTATCTCGGGGCGGGCCGAGGAGAGGGCGCTCAAGCGCCTTGGCGAGCAGGTGCGCGACGAGATCGCCGCACTGCCCGGCATTACTCTCGTCAAGCTGACCAATGTTCGTCCGTACGAGATCTCGATCGAGGTGTCGGAGCGTGCCCTGAGACGCTACGGCGCTACCTTCGACGAGGTCGCCAGCGCGGTGCGACGCTCTTCCCTCGATCTTCCCGCCGGATCGGTGAAAACCGAGGGCGGCGAGGTGTTGGTGCGTACGAAAGGGCAGCTCTACCGGGGTGAGCAGTTCGCCGATCTGGTTGTGCGGACACTGAGTGACGGTACTCGCTTGCGCGTGGTCGACTTGGCGCGGGTCGTGGATGGCTTCGCCGAAGGGGACCTGCGCAGCCGCTTCGACGGAGAGCCGACGGTTGTGATCGAAGTGTATCGGGTCGGCGACCAGAATGCATTGGATGTGTCGAGTGCGGTGAAAGTGTACGTCGAGCAGGCCCGAGGCCGGATGCCCGACGGCATCAGTCTAACGACTTGGATGGACATGGCGGTGGTGCTGCGCGGCCGCCTGGGGCTCCTTCTGCGAAACGGTCGATGGGGAATAGCACTCGTGTTTCTGGCGCTGGCGCTCTTCCTCAGGCCCAGCCTCGCCTTCTGGGTAACTCTAGGCATTCCGATCTCGTTCATGGGGGCGCTCTGGCTGCTGCCGACGACCGGAGTTTCAATCAATCTTCTCTCTCTCTTCGCGTTCATCGTCGTGCTCGGAATTGTCGTGGACGACGCAATCATCGTCGGAGAGAACGTGTTCACACATAGAGCGCAGAACAAATCCGCTCTTCGTGCCGCGATCGACGGCACGCGCGAGGTCGCTACACCTGTTGTTTTCGCTGTGCTCACTTCGATCGCCGCCTTCTCTCCCTTGCTCCAGGTCGATGGAACAATGGGGCAGGTAATGCGACAGATTCCATCAGTCGTGATCCTCACACTCATATTCTCATTGATAGAATCTCTCTTCATCCTGCCGGCCCACTTGGCCCACCTGAAGAAGCGCAAGCTCAAGGCCCCGTCGAAGGGTCCGATGCACACATGGCGGCGAGTGCAAGACTCCTTTCAGCGCCTCATGGATACCATGATCCATAAGACCTACGGTCCCACTCTCGAGAGGGCGCTGCGCCTTCGTTACGCGGTGGTGGGATTCAGCCTCTTCCTGCTCCTGCTTACAGTTGGAACCATCGTCGGCGGGCGGACCAAGTTCACCTTCTTCCCCAGCGTGGAGGCGGACAACGTCGTCGCCGGCCTTACGATGCCGCTTGGGACTTCGGTCGAGCGCACCTCCGAAGCCGTGCGGAGGCTGGAGGAGTCGGCGGAGCAGGTTCGCCGCGAGATGGAAAAGAGAGAGAAGGGCGATGTCTTCTCTCACGTTCTGGCGTCGATCGGATCTCAACCCTTCAGTGAGCAACAATCCCGCCACACTCCGACTTCGCAACACGTATCGGTCGACGACTCCCATCGGGGTGAAGTGAACATCCAGCTCGTGCCCTCGGAGCAGAGGAAGACCGATGCGATCGACGTTGTGGAGCGCTGGCGGGAGCTCACCGGCCCGATCGCCGATGCCGTAGAGCTGAGCTTCAGCTCCAGCCTCTTCACGAGCGGCGCCCCGATCGATATCCAGCTCTCCAGCAGGGATCTCGACGTGCTGACGGCAGCAGCCGCGGAGCTCAGAGCCCATCTGGCGACCTTCCCCGGGCTCTACGATATCGCGGACTCCTTCAGAGCCGGCAAAGAGGATATTCGACTCTCCATCCGGCCCGAGGGTCAGGCGCTGGGGCTGAGCCTCGTCGATCTGGCCCGGCAAGTGAGACAGGGTTTCTACGGCGAAGAGGCACAGAGGATTCAACGGGGCCGAGACGAAGTAAAAGTGATGGTGCGCTACCCGGCAGATGAACGACAATCGATGGGGAGCCTCGAAGAGATGCGCATTCGAGTGCCTGGTGGCGGCGAAGTGCCCTTCTCGACTGTCGCCAAGGCCGAAATGAGCCGCGCTCCGGCAACGATCCGTCGAGTGGATCGAGCCCGCAGCGTACAGGTGACGGCGGAAGCTAATCTCGATCTCGTCACTCCGAACGACGTGATAGAGAGCCTCGTGTCGAGCTATCTCCCTCGGCTCGAACGGCGACACCCCGGGCTCCGCTACAGCCTCGAGGGCGAGCAGCGAGAGCAGGCGAGAACTCTCGCCAGTTTGGGCCGCGGTTTCGTCCTGGCGATCGTGATGATCTACGCACTTCTGGCGATCCCTTTCCGTTCCTACATTCAACCCCTGGTCGTCATGACCGCCATTCCCTTCGGCCTCATGGGCGCGATCTGGGGGCACTGGATCATGCGAAGCGATATGACGATCCTCTCGCTGTTCGGGATGGTGGCGCTCACCGGCGTTGTCGTGAACGACAGTCTCGTGCTCGTCGACTTCATCAACCGAAAACGGCGCACCGGTCTTCCGCTCGGGATCGCGATTCGAGACGCGGGCAAGGCGCGTTTTCGCCCGATCGTTCTCACTTCGCTCACGACATTTCTCGGGCTGACGCCGATGCTCCTGGAAAGATCGCTCCAGGCCCAATTCCTTATTCCGATGGCGACATCGCTGGCCTTCGGTGTGCTCTTCGCGACCTTCGTGACGATGATCGTCGTGCCGGTCAGCTACCTGATCATCGAAGATATCAAGGGTTTGGCCCGGACTACTCGCGAGTCCACGACTATGCTCGACCCCTCGATCGACTTCACACGAAAGGGCACGCGGTGACGAGATCTAAACTGGGATCGGCGATGGTCGTCGGCGCCAGCGGCTATGTCGGCCGCAATCTGACCCCGGCGATTGCGGCGGCCGGCTATCGAGTGGTCGGCACTGGATTGCGAAACATCGACTCGATTCCGCGTGGCCGTAGGATCAAGCGGCGGGAGCTCGATGTGCGCGACAGATCGGCGGCTCGGGCGCTGGTCGAAGAGGTTCGGCCCGAGATCCTCGTGGACTGCACGACAGTCACCGATGCCGCCCTGCTCGCCCCGGTTATCGTGGACGGTGCGCGCAATCTCGCGACGGCATCGGCCGCCGTGGAAGCGATCCACATACTTCTATCGACCGACAACGTGTTTGACGGAACGAGCGGGTGGTACGCCGAGGAAGATCCGGTTTGCCCGGCCAATCCCTATGGCCAGGCGAAAGCCGCGGCCGAGAAGCTTGTTCTGCGGCTCTCTCACCACCCGGTAATCGTGCGCACCTCTCTGGTCAGCGGGCTCGATCCCCTCGATCCCCGGTCGCAGTGGGTGGCGAACGCCTTGCACCAGGAGACCCCGGTCTCTCTCTTCACCGACGAGCTTCGATGCCCCATCTGGATCGATGACCTCGTGGCGGCGATGGTGGAGTTGATCGACGGCCGGCACCGCGGAATCCTGCACGTGGTGGGTCCGGAACGTCTCTCCCGATACGACATCGGCGCACTGATCGCGCAGTGGCTAGGTCTTTCGAGGGATTCCTTGGTGCCCTCGCTCGCCGGTCGATCCGGCCTGGCCCGAACACTCGACGGATCGATGGCGACGGGGCGGGCGAAGTCGATCCTGAGCACCGAGCCCCGCGGCTTCGAATCGCGGATTCTCTCGCTGATCGAGGGGCGTCGAGAGGAGAATTAGTACCCTAGCGCCTCTAACTTTTCGCGCAGCCTGGGATTGGGATCAGGGGGACGGGGCGGAATCCACCGGAGCTCGTCGAAGCGCGTCATGATTGAGCGCAGGACGCGGGAGGGAGACGGAAGTCGGCTCTCCACGCCAGCGGGTTCGTCGTCCGGCGGCGAAAGCTCATTCGCGCCGGTTCTGGGATCTAATACGAGGGACCAACCGTCTTCTCTGATCGCACGGAGCGCGGGGTTCTGGTCTCCGAGGCGCGGCGAGCCGAGCGCCGGCGTCTCCGACCAGACGACCCGCATCGATGGATCGGAAGAACGATTCTCGAGAAGCGATTGGCCGTCGATCTCGGTCATTCCAGCCGCTCCGCCATCGATCCCGAAGATGTCGAGCAGAGTTGGTGCCAGGTCGGCCAGGGAGACCAGCCTTTGGGCGACACCGGGTGCTCTTGCACCCCCGACACGAAAAGGAGCACCGGCCGGCGGCTTGACGATCAGGGGCACCCTCAGCACACCGTGACGCAGCGATCTCCCGTGCTGAAAAACCCCGTCACGGCCGAATTGCTCGCCATGGTCCGCCGCGACGATGATCCAGCTCCGCTCCCACAACC
>CAZFNT010000032.1:0-8183 GCA_964520315.1 uncultured Gemmatimonadota bacterium | reverse complement strand
CCCGCGCCCGCAGAGCCTGCCAGATCAGGCCGAGCTGCGCGTCGAGCCAGGCCACCTCGGCCCGGTACTGTGCCCGCAGGGCCTCCGCGATCTCCCCCGGGGGCTCGGAGCCCCTGGAGGCGAGCCGCTCCAGCTCTACGAGCGTTCCTTCGACCGCGAAGGGCGGCGCGCCATACAGGGAGCGGTAGGGCTCGGGGGCGTCATAGGGGGCGTGCGGTGCGTCATCGTAGTAGTGAGCCCAGAGCAGGAAGGAGCCTTCGGTCGGGGCGTCGTGCAAGAGCCATCGTCGGAGAGCGAGCGTGGTCGGCATAGAGGAATCCGCGGTGTCGAACCACGCTCCGACGGCCGGCCAGCGAGCGAAGAGCTGGCGCAGGGGCGGAAGATCCCATACAGAAAGCCCGCGGTGCAGCCGGCGATGAAAGCCGCGGTCGAGACCGATTCCATCGGCGAGATCGAGGTCGGTGGCCGAGACCAGGCGAATCCCTCGCGCGCTCAGGGCATCACCAACCCGCACTAGACTCGGATCGAACGCATGAAAGTTCGAGCGCACGCCGTGCCGGTGCACCCAGCGACCGGTCATCATCGAAGTGAGACTGGGGATGGTGAAAGGGGCGGTGGCGACAGCGTTATCGAAGCGGATCGACTGGCGAGCGAGCCGATCGATGTTCTCCGTGTGAGCGTCGCCGGCGCCGTACGCGCCGAGCACATCGGCCCTCAACGTGTCGATGGTCAGCAGCACGACGCGTGGCGCATCGCCGCGGGTGACCGAAGCAGGAAGCCGCCAAGGGATCGCGATCGCGCCGACCACCAGCGCACCCGCCCAGGCCGCTCCCCCTGCGCGTAGAGTTCCCCGGTGCACGATCGGTAGGGATGCGAGCACAACGGCGACGATCGCCGGCTCCAGGCCGGTATCTCGGCGAATCAGCGTCGTCCCCGCGACCAGTATTCCGGCCCTCAGAAGCGCCGACGCGACGAGTGGCCCCCCGGCGGGCGAGTAGTCCCTTCGAGCCCCTGTCCACAACCCCGTGAGCAGGTGCGTGGCACACCCGAAGATGGCGCCGCAGAGAGCGTACGACCCGACCGGCGCAACGACGAATTCCCAACGCGCAACCGGCAGAAGGAGCCCCAGACCAAGGAGTCGCGCGGTATCGACGAGGCCCAAGACCGCCCAGATCGCGCCGTCCGCAAGTGAGGCTTCGCGACATCCGCGGATGATCACTCCCCAGCTACTTCAGGTCGTGGGCACGCCGCTCCACCACCAGCATCCGCCCTTCCGCCCGCTGTTTTCGGTACCCCAAGAGGTGAAAGAGATCGTATACGTACCAGCGCGCCACCGAAGGATTGACGCGCAGCCAGTCGCGATGAGCGGGGTGCCGCTCCACGCCCGGGAACCAGTGGACGATCCTCGTGACTTGCAGCCGCCGAAGGGCCCGCGAGACCCGCAGCCAGAAAGGCTCGACCTCGCGCGCCAAGAAGAAGCCGTCGCGCCCAACCGCCTGATAGAGGGGCAGCAAGACGCGGCAAGGCTTGGGCGCTACGATGGCCCCGGACCGATCGGTCGCCAGGCGCTCGCCGGCCTCGATCTTCTGGAAGTTGCTAAAACCGGGCTCCATTCTGAACCCGTCCTCGAACTCGATCGGGTGTCGGCTGGTGAGCTCCAAGACCGGTGGAACATGGGCGCTCGCCGCGGCGAGCTTCTCGCGGAGCGCGGCCACATCGTCGAGCGCGCCTTCGGCGATGCAGCCCGCGGTCTCGAGGGCGATCCAGATCGTCGCCGTGAGATGATCGATCGACGATTCGGCGTGGTGCTGCCCCCCCTCGACCGCGATGGAGATATGGCCCTCTCGCGTCATGAGCTCCGAGAGCGCGCCGTCGATGGTCTCTTCGAGCCCCAAAATGATCGGGGCGGGGAAATGGAACGCGAACTCCCTGTTGCGCAGGGTGTCGCCGAAACAGATAAAGGGCTCCCCCGGAGCCGAGCTCGTGTGCAGGTCGAGGAAGATCACGGGGCCGCGCGCCCTCGCCGCTGCATCATCGAGATGGTCGAGCAGAGCCAGCTTCTCGCGCTCCTCGGGGTCATCGGGCGGGGCCTCGCGATCTCCGCGCATCGCTCTCACCCCTTCCTCGGTCCACACCCTGTTCAGATCGGTCCGCAAATAACGCTCCTGGGCAGCGATGGCCGCCAGGTTGCCGGCGAAACCGATGAGGTCGCCCCTGAATTCAACTCCCCCCGAGCGAAGTCTGTGCACCACGCGACCGATCGCTTCGATTCCCGCCGGCTCGTTGCCGTGCAATCCGCCCACAACGATGACGCAAGGCCCGGGGAAGCCGCTGAAACGCCCAACGACCCTGTCGAGTGTCATGTTCGCGCCGTCGCCGGCTCCTTTGTCGAGACGATCCTTCATTGTCGGCTTTCAGCTCCGGAGCTGCTCCTCCAGGAGCACTCCCGCGATCGTCATGAAGTCCTTCTCGGTGACCAGCCCTACCAGGCGCTCGCTTTCGACTACCGGCAAACAGCCGACCCGGTGCTGCTTCATGAGAGCGATCGCCTCCAGCGTCGGCGTGTTCGGCGACACCGACATCGGGTTTCTCTGCATGATCTCGGAGACCGGGACGGCGGTCGTGTGAGCCTCGGCGAGGTTCCGTACCAGAAAGCGCAGAAGAGACCGATAGGTGACCAGTCCCACTAGACGATTCTGATTGTCCTCGACCGGAACGAAACGGATGTGCTGCCAGTCCATGAGGTTGACGACCAGGTCCACCAGGTCGCCCTCGTTCACCGTGTAGAGATCGGTCGACATGTACTGCTCAACCCGCGCGTAGTTCGATTTCCAGTCGCCGGCATCGTCGATCGTGGCGAGGCTCCATTCGTGAACCGGCTTGAGGCTCAGCTCACGGGTGACGCAGCCGCCGGTGAGGGCGCTGAGTCGCTCGGCCTTCGTGCCCTTGCCCTTCATATCGGCAAGGGACTGGATCACCCAGCAAGCTCCTGTGTGGCCGGTGGTGACCCGTGCCTCGATCACACCAAGGTAACGCTCGATGTCGTCGGCGTGGATTCCAGCGGTGGCGAGTCCCTCTCGCGCAATCGGGAGCAGCCGTTCCAAGACCAGGGTCAGGACAGGCACGGGACTGCTCTTGTGGATCCACGAAAGCTGCGCGCCCAGCCCGAAGCGGGCGGCCGCCAAGAAGTTCGCGCGGGTGTCGTCGAAATCCATGACGCGCGTTATGTCGGCGTACTCTTCGGTCATCCCCGCCAGGAGCCCGAACCAGAACGCCGCGTTGGCGACCTCGTCGACCGGCGTCGGGCCGGAGGGGATGTACCGGTTCTCGATTCGAAGATGCGGCTTGCCGTCGGAGATGCCGTAGCAGACGCGGTTCCAGCGGTACACGGTGCCGTTGTGGAAGCAGAGGGCTCGGAGCTGAGGCACGCGACCGGCGGCGAGCTCGGCCAGCGCGTCCTCCTCTTCGGCCGCGGCCATGAGCACGCGAAAACGGGCGATGTCCTCCTGGAAGATCTCGAGAACGGAATCGTCCACCCACTTCGTCCCGAAGGTGACGCGCGGCTGCACCGAACGCTGATGCGAACGGATGTTGCGGGTGTCGATCGATTGCTCGAATAGCGCGATTCTAGTTTCGCGCCACAGCCGCTTTCCGAAGAGCAAGGGGGAGTTGCAGCAGATCGCCAGCAGGGGCGCAGCCGCGGCTTGCGCCATGTTGTAGAGGCGAGAGAACTCGTTCGGGCCCACCTGGAAGTGGGTCTGAAAACTCGTGTTGCACGCTTCCAACATCACGGTTGCGTGGCTGATCAGCAGCTCGTCCACCCCTTTGATTCGAAACTCGTAGTCCTTGCCACGTAGCGCGGTGAGCGACTCGTTCAAAGCAAGGTAGCGCGGATTCTCGGTCATATTCTCGAGACCGAGATGGGGGACGTCGAGCGTCGGCAGAATGCCGGTCATCACGACATCTCCCCCCAAATCCCTGGCGGCGCCGCGGATCTTGCCCACATACTCGGTGACTTGACGCTCCAGAGTGCTCAGGCAGGTGCCACCGAAAACCAAAGGGGGCAGGTTGAACTCGATGTTGAACTTCGCGAGCTCGGTGACGATGGTCGGATCCCCGAGTCGGTCCAGAACCTGCTGGACCATCGGCGCGGGGCGCCAGTCGTGATCGACCAGGAAGAGCTCTTGCTCCACGCCGATTCGCCGCACGCCGGTTTCGAACGAGCCATCGCTCAGCATGCGTTCCAGCGCCCTCACGTCGCTCAGAAGCTGCTTCATGAAGTGGCGGAGCTCCGAGGCTTCGAATCGGGCGGTCTGGGGGTGGTCACCCATGCGGGCTCCTCGACGAGAGACGCGGTGGGACGGAACTGCTATGTCTGGCCACGGTTGCAAGTCTATCCGAATCTGGGCGAAGTGGCGCTCTACCTTCGACTGTAGAGTCTTGCCACGCCCTCGGGGGGACTCATGGCATCTATCATGGGACGCATCGAGGGCTCAGTGTACGAACTGCGATCGAACGCGCTACTCTCCATCATGTGTGCTGGCACTCCCGACTTCAGAGAAAGAACGCCATGACCCGACCCGAAAACGCCCGACGGAGAATCGTGGTCGGCCTCTGCGGAGCATCGGGAGCTCAGTACGGCGTCGAGCTTCTGCGCGCGCTCTCCACCGGCGAGATCGAGACCCACCTGATCGTGAGTCGGTGGGCCGATACGGTCTTGCGGACCGAGACCGACACCACCCTCGCCGACCTGGAAGCTCTGGCGCAGGTTACCCACGACAACTGTGACATGGCCGCCTCGGTTTCCAGCTCGAGCTTCCTCGTCGACGCAATGGTCGTCATACCGGCCTCGGTCAAGACCGTCGCCGAGATCGCTAGTGGCTCAGCCGGCACCTTGATCGCCCGCGCCGCGGACAACATGTTGAAGACCCGTCGCAGGCTCGTGGTTTGCATACGAGAGACCCCCCTCAGTCTTCCTTGCATCGAAAACCTGCGAGCCATCACACTCGCCGGGGGAATCGTTGCCCCACTCAGCCCGGGCTTCTACCACCGGCCGACCGATCTGAGCGATCTCTACGCATTCATGGTAGGCAAAGTGCTCGACCTGCTCGGCGTCGAGAACAACCAGTTCCACCGGTGGGGCGAGTAGGTCAGAGGAGATTCACAGGTGTCGCTCAGGTCGTATCTCGATGAACTCGAACGTCTCCACGAGACCGTGGTCGTGACGAAGACCGCGGACACTCGATTCGAAATTGCCGGCGTGCTCAAGGCGCTCGAAGACACGCCGGTACACTTCAGGGATCTTCCAGGCAGCGACTTCACCGTCGCCGGCAATCTCTTCGTTTCCAAGGAGGCGATGGCGCGACACTTTCGAATCGAGACCGACCAGCTCATTCGGTGGATCGCGAAGGGGATCGACCATCCTTCTCCCCCGCGGCGAGTTCGCAACGCCCCGTGTCAAGAGGTCGAGATGGTCGATGTCGACCTGGATCGGCTGCCGATCCTTCTGCATAGCGAGAACGACGGTGGCCGCTACATCACTTCCGGCGTATGTGTCGCTCGCCACCCCGATCTCGGTCAGAATCTCGATTTTCATCGGGCCATGCAGATCGGCAAGGACCGCCTCGCGTTGCGGATCGTGCAAAACCGAGATTTCGATCGTTTCCTCAGAGATCAGCAAGAGATGGACGTCGCCATCTGCATCGGCAACGGGCCGAATGTGCTCTTGGCCGCCGCCACCAGCGTCGAGCGCGGCAGAGATGAGCTGGAAATCGCCAACACACTCGAAGCGCTCGAAGTCACGCGTGCTGAGAACAGTGACCTCTGGATCCCGGCCGACTGCGAGATCGTACTCGAAGGCACGGTTCGCCTGGCCGACCGCTCCTCCGAGGGCCCCTTCGTCGACCTGACCGAGACACTCGATGTCGTGCGCACGGAGCCTGTCATGACCGTCACACGGATCACGCACCGTCGAGATGCGATCTGGCAGGCGTTACTACCCGGGGGACTGGAGCACAAGCTCCTGATGGGCATGCCTAGAGAGCCGACCATATACAGAAAAGTGCGGGAGGCCGGAGTCGATTGCCGCGATGTGAGCATCACTCCCGGTGGTTGTTCCTGGCTGCACGCGATCATCAGAATCCGAAAAGCCGGCGGCGAGGATGTCGCCAGAGCGCTCGATGCCGCCTTCGCGGGGCACCGCAGCCTGAAGCACGCATTCGTGGTAGACGAAGACATCGATATTCTCGATCCACTCGCTATCGAGTGGGCCTTCGCCACCCGTTTTCAATTCGATCGGGACGTGTATCCCAGAGAGCTCGAAGCGGGATCCAGCCTCGATCCCTCAGCCGAGCCAGGCACGAAACGCACCGCGAAAGTCGGCTTCGATCTCACCATCCCCTCGGAGGGCGAGATCCCACGCGAGAAGTTCGAGCACGCGCGTTTCCCCGAGGTCGATCTCGACCGTTTCCTGGACCGGCGATGACTTTGACTAGCTACGAGCAATCGATGCTAGCCGGGGATGAAGGCCGCGCCGCACAGAAGTGCATGCAGATCCTGACCGCACTAGGCAAGATCTTCGGCGCCGAGAAAATGATCCCGGTCGAGACGGTTCAGATCTCGGGCGTCTCGTACGACAACCTGGGCGACGCGGGCCTGGAGTTCCTGAGCGAGCTGGCCGCCGACGGCCGCGCGAAGGTGCCGACGACTCTCAACCCGGCCGGTATGGACATAAAAAACTGGAAAGAGCTCGGCATCCCCGAAGAGTTCGCCATGAAGCAGACAGAGGTCATCGCCGCCTTCACCAAGATGGGTGTCGAGGCTACGTGCTCCTGCACTCCCTACCTGATAGGCAATCTCCCGGGGCGCGGCGCCCACATCGCATGGGGCGAAAGTTCCGCCGTCACCTTCGCCAACTCGATCCTCGGCGCGCAAACAAACAAAGAGGGTGGCCCCAGCAGCATCGCCGCCTCGTTGACCGGACGCACGCCCGAATACGGCCTTCATCTCGACGAGCATCGTCGTCCCCAGGTGCGAGTGATGCTCGAGACCGAGCTCGAGACAGCATTGGAGTTCGGAGCGTTCGGGAAAGCCCTGGGGGAAGCGCTCGATGGCCGGATTCCCCTGATCGATGGCCTCTCCACGCGCCGCTGGGATCTACTGAAAGCTCTCTGCGCGGCCTTCGCGACCTACGGAGGAGCCCCGATCTTCCACGTAGGAGAGGGGGCGAATGCGCAATGGAGCCCTCCCGGCGAGGCGATCTCGATCGGCCGAGCCGAAATCGACCAGGCGGTGCGCGCGCTCGACGATGGGGCGGATCATGTCGATTTCATCTTCCTGGGCTGTCCCCATCTCTCACTCGACGAGTTGCGGACAATCGCCGAGCTGCTCCATGGCAAAACCGTCACCAAAGAGCTCTGGCTCGGCGTCGCGCGGCGGATCAGAGAGCAGGCCGATGAGGCAGGGATCACCGAGATCTTGATCTCGGCCGGGGCCAAGATCGCGTGCGACACTTGCCATGTCGTGGCGCCGCTGCGAGGGCGTTTCGACACCTTCGCGACCAACTCGGCCAAAGGGATCTACTACGGTCGCTCGAAGAACCGGTTCAAGAGTGTGTTTCGAACGACGGAAGAGTGCATTCGACTCGCGACGGAGAGGTGATCGGTGCGAGGCAGAATCGTCTACGAAGGTGCAGCGGAGGGTTCGGCGCTGGTTTCGACCGAGGCGATCAGCTTCTACGGCGGAGTCGATCCCGATACGGGGTTGGTCGTCGAAGCCGGACACCCGCTCGAAGGAGCATCGGTCGCCGGAGCAGTGTTGGTCTTCCCGCGAGGTAAAGGCTCCACGGTAGGGTCCTACACGCTCTACCGACTCCGCAAGAACGGCCTTGCGCCAAGCGCGATGATCAACAAGGAGTGCGAGACGGTGGTCGCGGTCGGCGCGATCATCTCCGAGATCCCGTGCGTCGACCGGATCTCGTTGGAGCGATTCCGAACCGGTGACCGTGTCAGCGTGAGAGGCTGCGAAGTGACTATCGAAGGGAGAGATGTGTGAGAGCTTTCGTCGAAACCGTAATACTGAAGATCGGCGGCAGCGTCATCACGAACAAGGACTCGAACCGCTTCGAAATCCGACGGGACGAAATACACCGCATCGCCTCTGAGATCGGCAACGCGAGGACCGCC
>CAZFNT010000031.1:0-16240 GCA_964520315.1 uncultured Gemmatimonadota bacterium | reverse complement strand
TCGACCGGACTCTTCGCGGCGATGACCGCCAACGGCCTGCTCGGCGCCTGGGACGTCGATCCGCAACAACCCTCTACCGGACTGCTGGTCCGCGAGGGAGAATTCGAGACACTCTATCTGGCGACTCTGTGGGTTGGGGCGCGGATCGATGGCGAAGTTCATGTCTCCACCGGGCACGACGGGTGGTACCTGGATCGCGAGATCCGTGTGTTGCGGGACGATCAGGAGCTGATTCGTCGCGACCCACCGGACGATCTGGTCTTCGCAACCCGCCTGTCGGATCGATTCGACGGCTGCGAAGGAGCGTATGAGCTACATCGACCGATGCTGATCGACGTCGACATGGCCACAATCGGCCCAGAGGACCCGAACGCGGAATTCTTGCTCCTCGCCCAGCGGATCACCAATCGATCCGAAAAAGCGATGCAAGATGTATATGTCGGTGTCTACTGGGACGGCGACATCGGACCGCGGCCGGAAACACTGGGTGAAGCGTACGACAACTCACGGGACGACGTGTCCGGATCGAGGTCTATCGATGACGGGCGGGGCGGAGAGACCCTCCTCGGGTTCATTGCAGACGGCGTTCAAACCGGATCCGAAGGTGACGATACCCTGGTTCCGGTCGGCGTCGGTCTAACCCGTCTGATCCTCCAGGACGATCCATACGAATGGAGCTCCCATTTCAATTGGTGGATATCGGATCCGCTGTCCGCCTTCGATTGGGGACCCGGGCTTCCATTCCCGGACGACCAAGACGGCACACCACTGGGTGACGACAACAAATACCGCGTGCTGAGCAACTGGGCCGGCGAAGAACCCGACCCGGATCTGCTCGATGTGCACGACCCCTCTGACGCACGGTTTCTTCTCTCTCATCGAATCCCGGATCTAACGCCCGGCGAGAGCCAGGGCGTGGTTTGGGCAGTCGTGGCGGGTGATGTCTGGATCGGGAACGAGTTCGTGACGGACGAGCTCGAAGCGGCCGTCCTCGAGGCCCGCGAGTACGCCGCGGGCCTGTCGACCGATGGCCTTCGATTCCCCACCCAATAGAGCCAGTCGGTTCATCTGTCGAAGACGATTGTCCCTCGCATCACGCGGCGGATAGGCCATTCAAACCGGGTTTTCGTCTTTCGCCAAGTCGGAGATCGAGTTCATCGTGCCCCCAGTCCTTCGCCCGCGCCCCCGGGAACTCGCCGAAACCTCTCATCGTTCCACTGCGCTGCATACTCCCACTCCGCGTCCGTCGGCAAGCGATAGCCCGTCGCCTCGTACGGATAGCCGCCGGGTCCGCAGGACCAGTTGACGTGGCTATAGGCCATCGGCAAACCCTCCGAGAGAGAGAGCCAATCGCAGTGGCTCGCCGCGCCGTACCAGGTCACCTCCTTCACGGGATGATCGGAAGGGTCGTAGCCGAGCGGGTAAGCGAATCCCAGGGCATAGTCCGCCTGCCGGAGCCCGAAGGTCTGAGTTCCCGGGTCGAAGGTGATCTCGCCGTACGCCTCGTCGTTCACGTAGAGCAGCACCTCCTGGCTCAGGCCCAGCGCGTCGGTCACTTACCCGGCCGTCGCCCTGGACGAAACGCTGGCGGTCACTCCACCCGAGCGGCTATTTTCCACGCATGTCCTCGATCGATGCCACGCTGACCCGGGTTCTCGACGCCTTGGATGAGGTGGCCGAGACATCTCTGGTCTGGCCCACCGGCCTGCTGAACCCCGGGGGACCGCATCGCCGGATCAGGGGACATATGTATCCGATCTCGATCGGTGACGATGAATGCCGTGTTTTCGGCAAGCTGATCGAGCGGCTGCGGCCGGAGCACTGCTACATCATCGGGAACGCCTTCGGGCTCTCTTCCGCCTATATCGCTTGCTTGATGCGCGAGCATGGTGGCCGATCGGTTACGACACTCGACGATCGTTCCGAGGGGGAGGGTGAGTGGATCGCGGGCATCGCCGACGCGTTGGCCGACAAGCTCCTGCTGGGCGACATGCTGCACAACCGCAAGGGCCGGGCGCCCGGCGACATCGAGGCGACCGCGACGGAGCAGAGCTACGAGCTGATCTTCGTCGACGGCCTTCACCGACACCCGCAAGTGACGCACGATCTTCTCGGCATGCTTCCGTACTGCACCGACAACACTGTCGTGGTGTTTCACGACAGTTGGATCATCGGAGTGCCGGAGGCGGTCAAAGAGGCGAAGCGACGGGGAATGCGCTGTCTGTGGATTCCTACTTCTTGCGAGATGATTCTGGCGACCACCGGTGAATCGGTATTCGCCGAGCTAGAAACGGTTTTTCCGGAAGGGAACGAAGAGCGCAGGCGGCGAAGCTACCTCTACGGTTACTGGCTACACTTGCGGGAGGTGCTTTCGTTTCGTTTTGGTGAGATGCGCGGATCCTGACGGTCCATCAAAACCCCGCCTCGCGCAACTTCTCCAGGTCGAGCCCCTCCTCCTGACGAGCGCCCCTCCGCTCCCCCGACCCCCGCACCGTGGAATCGAGCAGTCGCTCGACGTAGCGCGCAAGTACATCCACCTCGACATTGATCCGGTCCCCCTTGCGCAGGCTGGCCAAATGTGTCTCTTCCGCCGTTTGCGGGATCAGGGCCACCCAAGCCCGAACCCAGTCGACGCCGACCACGGTCAGGCTGGTTCCCGCCAGCGCGATCGATCCCTGCGGAATCACGTAGCGCGCCAGATGCTCCGGCAGATCGAAGTCGAGCCGGGTCGAATCGCCACGATCGCGCAGACCCTCCACGATCGCGACCCCGTCGACGTGGCCCTGCATGAAATGGCCGCCGAAGCGGCCGCCTGCCCGCATCGCGAGCTCCAGGTGCACGCGATTCCCCACCTTCAGATCGCCGAGGGTAGTTCGCTCGATCGTCTCGCGCATTGCGAACACCGTCACGCGCTCTTTGCCGACACGGGTCGCGGTCTGGCAAGCGCCGTCGATCGCGATCGAGTCGCCGACCGTCACTTCGCCGGCCAGCCGAGCCCGGATGACGAGCTCCACCCCTTCCCCCTTCCGCCGAGTAGCCTCGACGGTCCCCAGCTCCTGGATCAGTCCGGTGAACATCTCAGCCCTCCACCGCTGCCCCCCGCGGGCAGGCCGCGGGATCGGCCGGATCGGAATCGAAGTAGGGATCGAAATAGCCATCGATCAGGCAGTCGCCGCCGACACCGCGCACCCGAACGCCGTGCAGGCTGAGCGCCTCGTCGATCCGTCGATAGCCGAAATCGCCCACCAAGGGCCGCCCCCCGCCGAGAATCCGGGGCGCGACGAACGCGCAGAGCTTGTCGGCGAGCCCCGCCTCGAGAAAGGCCGAGAAGACCGCCGCCCCACCTTCGACCAGGATCGATGAGATCTCCTCGCCGGCCGCGCGCTGGAGAAGCGCCTCCAGATCGACCCGCCCATCGGCCCCACCGGGCAGACCCCAGATCGTCGCACCGCTGGCCTCTAGCTCATTCGACTTGGCCTGATCGACATCTTCGAGACATGCGAAGACGGTGCCTCGCGCGAGATCGGTCGCGAGCTTGGCGCCGGGCGGAGTCCTCAGGTGGCTGTCGAGCACGATCCGCAATGGCGAGGGGCCGGGCACCGCGCGAACCGTGAGCGAAGGATCGTCGGCGAGCACCGTGCCGACGCCGACGAGCACCGCGCCATGATCGCGCCGCAGCGAATGCACACGCTTGCGGGCGGCCGGACCGGTGATCCACTGGCTGTGGCCGGTGCGGGTGGCGACCGCTCCGTCGAGAGTCGACGCGGACTTGAGTGTCACGAAGGGCCGCCCCTGCGTGATAGTGCCGATGAAGACCTCGTTGAGGCGTCTGGCTCTGTCCCCAAGCAGCCCGGCCCGGACTTCGATCCCGGCGTCGAGAAGCCGCCGCGCCCCGCGCCCCGCAACCCGCGGATTGGGGTCGTATTGAGAGAAGACGACCCGCGCGATCTGCGCCTCGATCACCGCATCGACACAGGGCGGCGTGCGCCCATGATGAGAGCAAGGCTCCAGATTCAGATAGAGCGTCGCCCCCCGCGCCCGCTTCCCGGCCCGCTCGAGCGCCTTGATCTCGGCATGCGCCTCGCCCGGACGCCGGTGGTAACCCCGCCCGACCTGCCGCGTGCCCTGCACCACGATGGCCCCGACCATAGGGTTCGGCCACGCACTCCGCCGCCCCCGCCGCGCCTCCGAAAGCGCCTTTCCGAGGAGGCTCGCGTCGCGCAGGTCTTGCTCTCGCTCGGCCGAGCGCCGGCGCTTGGTCCGCATTCGCCCCGGTCTAGAGCTCGTTGTACCACACGAAGAGCAAGAGCTCCTGATCACCACTCTTCGCATTCACGAAGGTCTCGTGCTCGGAGTCCTTGATGATGTAGTTCGGGTTGAGATCGACCCAACGCGCCACATCGTCTTCGAGGGCTTCGTATTCAACCAGCTTTCGCAGAAAGATTTTCAGTCGCAATTCAGGTCCTCCCCGCTCCGATCAAGGGAACGGCTCAGCGTCAGTGAGTGCGCGCGCACCGAAATCCGATGTCGGCGCTGTCGAGCTTCGGGTCGCTCACAAAGCGGTTGCCGCAACGTGCAACGGTGCCCTTGACGGCGAAGGAGCCGCCACGGATCACGCGGTACTTCTCGAACTCTTTGGTCGGCTGCTGCGCCGCGGCCCCAGGATAAGGAGCATACCAGTCGGCGGTCCACTCCCACACATTCCCCGCCATGTCGACGGCACCGTAGGGGCTCGCCCCGAGGCGATAGGAGCTCACCGGCGCCGGTCCGTTCAGCCCGGTCTCGATCGAGTTCAACACATTCGGGATCACTTCGTCGCCCCAGGGATAGGTAAGCCCCTCGGCCCCGCGGCAGGCCTTCTCCCACTCGGCCTCTGTCGGCAGGCGCTTGCCGACCGACTTGCAGTAGGCCCGGGCATCGGCCCAGGTGACGCTCGTGATCGGCATCGATTCGCGACCGGGCAGTGCGAGATAGTAAGGTCGGAAGCGTCGAAACTCACCCACGGTCACCTCGGTGCGGTCGATGAAGAAGCCGTCGACCTCGACTTGCCGCACCGGCTTCTCGTCCTCGGCCACCTCACCGCCCATCGCGAAGGGCCCTCCGGTGACGAAGACCATCTCTAGGTCGATCGAGCCCTGGGGCAGCGCCGGTGTGGCGAGGACGAGAATGAGCAGAGGCAAAAAGTTGCGCATGAGGGAGATTCTAGCGCAACCTGAGCGGACGTGGGTGAACACGGATCGATAGAATCGTCCGACGGAGAGGAACGCGAGAATGCCGATCTTGCCGTACAGAGGGATTCACCCGCGGATCCACGACTCGGCCTTCATCGCCAGCACGAGTACCTTGGCGGGTGACGTGGAGATCGGCGCGCGGAGCTCGATCTGGTACGGCTGCGTGCTACGCGGAGATCTGGAACCGATCCGCATCGGCGCCCGAACCAACCTGCAGGATAGGTGCGTATGCCATGTCACCCACGGCGGTCTCGACGTGGTGGTGGGAGACGAGGTCACGGTCGGCCACGGCGCCATCCTGCACGGCTGCCACATCGGCGACCGCGTGCTCGTGGGCATGCAGGCCTGCATTCTCGATGGTGCCCGAATCGGTAGCGATGTGTTGATAGCCGCGGGCTCACTGGTCACGCCGGGCACGGTGATTCCCGACGGCCACTTCGCCGTAGGCCGGCCGGCGCGGGCGGCACGCCCCACAAGTGACAAAGAGCGGGCGATGATCGAGGAAGGTTGGCGCACCTACCTGGGCCTTTGCCGGGAGTTCCGTTTGATCGATGTGTAAGGGTCCACGCAGAAAACAGAGTGGACCCTTACACATCGATCACCGGCACCGAGTCCCGGCGTGGCGCTATCCTCAGCAAGTGAAGCTCCCGACTCCGCTAAGTCACTTCGTCCGCCTACTCGGCGCGTTCGTCGCCCGCGATCTCCACGCCCGCTACGCCGGATCGCTGCTCGGGCTTTTCTGGTCGATCCTCAATCCGGTGCTGCATATCAGCGTGCTGGCGCTCGTCTTCTCCGTCTTTCTCGGATTGCGTTTCGGCGAAGCGTCGTTCGTGCCCGCGCTGATCATCGGCTTCCTGCCCTGGATGGCGGTGCAAGAGGGCGCCCTGCGCGCCGGCGTCGCCGTGATCGATCATCCCACTCTGCTGAAGTCGGTCCGCTTCCCGCCGATGCTCCTGCCCTTGGCGATGATCGCCGCGGCCCTCGTCCACCAACTGCTCGCCACGGCCGCCGTGGGCGCGGTCCTCCTCGCCTGGGGCCCCGGCCTGACGCTGACGGCCACGTCGATTGCGACCTATCTGCTGGCGCTCGCCGCGCAGATCGCGCTGACCGCCGGACTCGGCTTGATCCTCTCGGCCATCGCGGTCTTCGTGCGCGACGCCGTACAGGTCGCCGGAGCGCTGATGCTGGCCTGGATGTACGCGACGCCGATCGCCTGGCCGGTCCACCTTGTCCCGGATCGGTGGCAGTGGATCTTGCACTGGAACCCGCTGGCGCACGTGGTCTGTCTGCAGCGGGCCGCATTGCTCGGCGCCGAGCCCCCCGGAGACCGAGTCGGTTTCGAGCCCTCGCTCGCCCTCGCCCTCGCCACCGGATCCGCCCTCCTCCTCGCCGGCCTGTGGAGCTTCCACCGCCTGGCTCCCCATTTGGTGGACGAGTTATGACGCAGCCGCATTGGGTCGCTCGGGCCGACGCGGTCCGCAAGAGCTACCGATCCCATCGCCGCCCCCGGGAACGCCTCTGGGCTCTGATCGCGTTGACGCTCGGCGGCCGATTCCGAGGCGGGCGCGAGATCCGCGCCCTCGATCACGTCGACCTGCGAATCGCCCGCGGCGAAGCGGTGGCGATCATCGGCCCGAACGGCGCCGGCAAGTCGACCCTGCTCCGGCTCGTCGCCGGCATCGCCACGCCCACCGAGGGCACCGTCGAGCAGCACGGGCGCGTCAACACCCTGCTCGAGCTCGATTGGGGCTTCCACCCCCACCTCGACGCCATCGAGAATGTGCGCATGGCGGCGCGTCTCGAAGGGCTCGCCCGCGATCCTCTCCGCCGCCGCGTCGACGCCGCCCTCGAGATGGCCGACCTCGGACCCGCCGCCACGCAGCCCTTCCGCGCGCTCAGCCGCGGCATGCAGCTCCGTCTCGGCTTCGCCCTCGCCACCACCGCCGAGCCCGATCTGCTCATCGTCGACGAGGCGCTCTCGGTCGGCGACGAAGCGTTCCGCGCCCGCTGCATCGACCGCCTGCGTGCCCTACGCGCCGCTGGAACCGCGCTCCTCTTCGTCTCTCACGATCTCGCCGTCGTTCGCGCCCTCGCCGACCGCGTTCTCCTTCTCGACGCCGGCCGCGTGGTGGCCCGAGGAGACGCTTCCCAGATCGTCGATGCCTATCTCGCCCGCGCCCACGGAACGAGCACCCCGTCGGCCGACGACGGCCCGATCGAGTGGGGAAGCGGAGAGGTGCGCATCTCCGGCGTCGCGCTCGACGCGCATCGGGCCGAAGGCGCGGGATGGTCCGCCCGGATCACATTCGCTTTCCACGCCACAGGCCCCGCGAGCGGAGTGGTCTTCGGTGTCGGCATCGCCCGCGCGGACGGCGCTCCGGTGGCGGCGGTCAACCACCACTGGCATTCCGAGCCGATAGCCCCACTCGATCTCGACGCGAACGCCCGCGGCCGCGTCGCCTGCGAAATCGATCTGCCCGATCTCGCCCCGGGCTCCTACAGAATCTCCGTGTACTCTTACGATCATCTGGGCCCTCGACCGCGGCCGCTGCACCACATCGAAGGAGCGCGCACGATCGAGGTACCGGGAGCGAGAGCCGAAAGCATCGGGCCGCTTGCGCCGCCGAATCGCTGGACGATAGAGACGACGGCGGACGAGAGCCCGTGAAGCCAGGGAGCAACGGAGCGCCCCATGAGGATTCCGCGGTGGTGATGGCCACCGTGATCCAGGCCGACAGAGCTGAATCGATCGCGACCTTCGCCTCGGGGGAAGATTCGAGCTCGGTACTGTTACCCTCATCAGGGGCATCGACCGCGTCTGTTCCAGCACCATCACCCGTGAGCACGCACGATCGAGCCGCCGGGGGCAAGGGCGAGAGCACGTGAATCTCAGCATCATCATTCCCTGCTTCAACGAAGAGGCGAACATCTCCACGCTGGTCACCCGGCTGCGCGAGGCGATCGAGCAAGAGCCCGACCTCTCCGCGCCGGACACCTACGAGATCCTCCTCATCGACGACGGCTCGCGCGACGGCACCTGGGCCGCGATAGAGGCCGAGCAAACCAGCAACCCTCCAGTGCGCGGCGTGCGCCACGAGCGGAACCAGGGAATCGCCGAAGCATGGGCCACCGGAGCCCGCGAAGCCAAAGGCATCTTCCTACTGACGATGGACGCCGACCTTCAATACCGCCCCGCCGACGTGCCACTCCTGTACAGAGAAGTGATCGGCGGCCTGGCGGACCTCGTTCAGGGCCACCGGGTCGAGCAGGTCGCTCCCGGCCCCTTCCGCACCGCCCTCTCCGTCGTCCTCTCCGCCATCCTCAACGCGATCTTCGGCCTGGGCTTGAAAGACGCCAAGTCCGGCTTCGTCTGCTACCGATCCGAGGCCTTCCGAGACATCCTCGCCGACCGCCACGCCTTCCGCTGCTTCCAACACTTCATCACCGTCGCCGCCGCCGCGCGCAGCTACCGCATCCGCCAAATCCCCGTCGTATTCGACTCGCGCCACGCCGGCCAATCGTTCATCACCAGCCCCCTCGCCTTCTCGCTGCGCGCCCTGGTCGACTTGCCCCGAGCGCTCCTCTACTACCGTTTCAAACGACCCGTCCCTCGGATGGCCCCGATCGAGACCAGGTAGCGCGGCGCCTTCGGTCGGGGAAGAGGATGGGGGAGGCGCTGCGCGTCTTCCGGCACTCGACCATCGGAGCCACGCATACGCGATGGCCGCGCGCCCGATCCCGGCTGGGCCGCCGGTGCTTCTGAACGCGTGTGCCGCGGGCCTACGTTCCGCGCATACGGGGGAACAAGTGTCCCTCGCCGGGTGAATTGCGGTGTGCCCTTCAACGGTCCCGAACCACTCGTCGCCGCTACGATGAAGTTCAGAGCTGAGCGCACCACGACGGAAGCAACCCGTGCTACACTGTCGCCAAGTACTCGAAATCCGATCCGCGAGACAATCGGTTCAGGCAAGGGGCCACGCCTCGCGAATCAGATGGAGAGTAGAGGGAGATCGCTGAAAATACCGGAAGCATATAGAAGGAAGGTGGGCGTCATGACGTCTCAGCTCTCAGCTCTCAGCTCTCAGCTCTAAGGCATGGTAATTGGCCGCTCGCGATCGCGGCGTGTGTGATCTTGCTCTTGTTTGGGTCGGCTCGGGCGCAAATCCAGCCCGTCAGAACCATCAACTTCCTGGAGAACCAGGGCTTCCAAGTGATCTATCAGCCCTATCTCGGGATCTTCGAGAACTGTGGGGCATCCGATACGCCACACGTCGTGCACTGGTGGGGCAACAAGGGGTTTCCGGGCGGCGATTTTGACTACTATCCGATCGTCAAGAAGGGGGTCAACCAGACTGACCAGATTGAGTACGAGTCGCAAGACGAACAGAATGAAGATACGCCGAACATCGTGATCCACTTTCGCGATGTCCGAGACATGGAAGACGGAAACTACCTCACCTATCTCCGCTCTCCCGATTCCTGTCCATCCTCCGTGTACCTGAACGACCTGGTCGAACCGAACCAGTGGCAGCCTAGCGACATCAAACTGAAATTCCGGGCCAAAGGGGGCTCTGCCGCGTCAGTGCTGACTGTCAGCCTCGCGCTCTCCTCGGAGTACAGGCTGCCCGGCGATGATTCTGCCGGGGACATGATCCTCCACTTGGAAGAGGTCGGGCTCTCGACGAGTTGGGACGACTACACCATCACCGTGCCCAATAGCAGCATGTCGACCAAGTCGATCGAGCTCCGCTTCGGCCTCGATCCACCCAGAAGGGCAGCTGCTCGTGGGCAACGATGAGGAGAACCTCGAGTCTTTCTTCGTGGCGGGGATCGAGGATCGCCACAGCTGGGCGGCAGGAGCGAACCCCCTGACGGTACTGCGAGACCGCTGCCAAGCACTCGGCTTCGGGCCGGGTGGAGCGGAGTACAACACTCTGCTCCGACCGCCGTCGCAGGCCAACATGTACAAGACCAAACGGGAGGCGCATTTGGTACTCGATGCCGCCCAATCGGCCGGCGTGAAGGTGATTCTCTGGCTTCCGCTGTACCCGATAGGAGACCACGCGACAACGCTGCCCCTGGTCCCCGGCCTGGTCAAGGAGTGGATCGATGAGTTCGACGACCACCCCGCGCTCTTGGGCTGGACTTACGGGGATGAGAAAACCTATTCCCAAATCGTGAACGCGAAACACCCGCTGATCGTCGTTCTGGACAACTACGAGAAGTCGATCGGGGAGCTCGGCGCGAAGTTCCGGCCGCTCTTTCTCTTCACTTCCGATGGGGTCTTCAGTGAGGACAATCCAACTGAGCCGGGGGACTGGGCCGAGCACTGCGTACCGGGCGGCTGCCTCGAGCTGCTCTACAAGGCGGCGCACGTCGTAATGCCGAACTTCTACCCGATCACTGCTTTTGGTAGCGAGCCCTTCGACATCGTCTCGCTGCTTTCCCAGTGGAGCTGGAGCAAGGGGATGCATCATTATGTCAACGGAATCCTCTATCCCCCCGGCCCAAGCCATACCAGGATCGAGCGCGCCGTCTTGCCGGTGGTGCAGCTTCGGCCGTCGAATCGATCGACTCGCCCCCCCTGGGGCTGGGAGCCTTGGGTCATGGGGGCCCAGGCCGCGGGCGGGCACGGCCTCGGCTACATGGCGGTGAGCGTCGGGATCGCGGCGTTGGAAAGTGGGGGAAGTGTCCCAGAGGACCCGTACCCTCCGCTCGGCTGGGACCTGCTCGACGCACAGAACCGCGCCGGATGGGACGCCGCCTTCCAAGGGCAAGCATCGCAGATCTTCGACACATTCCCTTGGAGCAACCGCATGGCAATGGCGATCGCGGAGAAGCGCTTCGAGGGAGATCCCTCGGTCGAGAGTTTGCCGCCGAAGGTCGTGACCGACGCCTGGGACAAACCGACATCCGGGCAGTGGGAGGTCGAGGACTCATGGATCGCGCAGGGAGACGGCGCAGATTACTCCGGTGAGGCGCAACTCAGGACCGGCCATCCCTGCCACTATTCCGGGGGCGGGTGCTCCGGCTTCGGCCGACTCGAATTCAAGAACATGTACGGCGAGTTCGACGCTGCACGCACCGAGGAGGCCAATCTGCTCCTCACGGTGAACAGGCGGATATCGTCTGTGAACGGGGCCCCTTACTGCAATCTCGACCATCCCACCGGGTGCTGCTTGGACGGCCCGCCCTGCGGGTACTCGACCCCAATGGCCCACGTCTCGCGGATACCGATGGCCGACACGCTCACTTGGGCTCATTCTGAGAACTGGGAGGACTTCACGGTCGAAGACGAGTCGAAGGCTCGTGTCTTTCACCACGTCTGGTTTGAGAACACGGAAGATGAAGTCTGGCTCGAGGACTTCGGTCTCCAGTTCCTCGCCTCGGGCCGGCGCGACTACGGGGTGGTCGGTGGAATCCCAGTCGATCCGGCATCCTTGCACCGAATCGTCGACTTCGACCTGACCAACGTGGTGCGTTACTGGTCGTCGGGTTCAGACAACACGCGCAACAACGGGCTCTTCGTGCAGCCCTACGCTCCGACGCGGCGATTCGAGCCGCACCTGCTCTACGAATCGTCGGAGGCCGAGGTCGCGAACGCGCGGAGCAGGTTGCATCCGAGCATCCTCGTCTATGAGATGCCCATCGGCAACACCCCGAAAGAGCTGGGGGCTCCCTTCACGATCTTCTACGAGGGCCCCCCGGGCTTGATCCGCGTGTTCGAGCTGGCGCATCTGGCGGGCCAGAACGAGAGCTGGCTCCTCGCGATCAACTCCGACCAATTCGAGCAGTGCCTGCGCATCTACTCGAACCGCCATCCGGTTCCGGAGCAGGGCGAGGATCCGCCGACGATCGATCTGATTCTGCCGGCCCTGGATCTCCTGACCGAGACGGTCCAGGCGACGACATCGGACGCGGAATACATCGACTTCGCTCCGGGGCTAGACCGGCCAACTCACTGCCCCGACCCACTCACTTATGGGCTCTATGATCGCTATCATTCGATCGATCAGCCGTGGCATCCCGACGACGAGGCGAGCTACCAGCCGATCACCCGTTGGGATCTCTCTCTCCCCGGGACGACTCAAGAAGCGGTCGTGCTGATTCGCGTTCCCCATCCGGCAACACCTTAGGGGAGAAGCCCACCATGCGCGTCGCCCTCCTCCTCTTCTGCCTATGCGCCTCGACCGCCGCCCTCTCCGCGCCGATCGGAGAGACTCGGTATCGGCTCGAGGGGGTTCGCTCGTTCTCGCCCGGGGTCACGTATGGCCCAATTTCCAACTTCGCCGATGGTGAGCACTTGATCCGAATGGGAGACATTTTCCAGCGGATCGGGATCGAGCCTTTCGACGAGCAGCCCTTCGGGCTTCTGGAGATGGGGCTGCCAATGAGCCGGGCGGTCGGCGCAACCCGCTTCGCCGGAGCGCTGCGGGTGATCGAGGAGGAAGGAACACTCTGGACCCCCGAGAGCGACGCGCGGGTGCGGCTGACCGAGGATGATGAGATTTGGTGGTACTCTGTCGTGAGCACGGGCGACTTTCTGGTGTGCGCCGGCCGCGGGGCGAGATTCGCGACTCTGCGGGCCGAACGGAGCGGCGATCTGGTGCTCGTGGAGCTGCAAAACTTGGATGCTGCCAGCGCCGTGTGGATGGCCGGTGATCGGTACGGCGGATTCGCCTATGCGAGCTGGTCCTCAGTTCGGGGTGCCCGGGTCGATTCGACCGGCCATGTCGAGCCGGTCGGCACCTACTACACGGGCCGCGCCGATGGCATCGAGTCCAGCCCCGGACTGGATCACGTCTACGCGGCTCAAGACAATGGTGTCGTTCTCTACAGAGTCGAAGGACCGGGGCAATTGACTCCTGGCAAGCCTCTACGTGAGAAAGAGGGGACGGAGAACCTCTCGATCTGGTTCGATCCCGAGCGTCGGGTCGATCGCGTGGCCGCGGCCTACGAGGACTCGCTATTCGTCTTCGAGGTGGACGAGAGCGGATCCTCGTCGCTCCTGCTCGCTGACGGCTTCGGGGACAACGGGTACGGTCCGAACGTAGTGTTCCTCGAACCGGGCCACCTCTACTACGCCGACGGCACCGATCGCGCGTGGCTTCGTCACGGGGCCAACCTCGAGCATCGACGGGAGATCGAGCTGTCTCAGATCCAAGCGGAGGATCTCGCCGTGGCCACCAGCGGCGACGGCTGGGCGGAGGTCGACTGGGATGGCATGGTCTCGTACGGCACGAACATGCAAGCCGGCTTCTCCGCGCCGGGGAGCCAACTCCCCGGCGAATTCGGCGGCCAGATCGCCATCAACGATACCCACATCTACACGGGGAAGTGGATCGAGGGGACACAGCGATTTTATACCTTCGAGCGCACCTCTCCCCCGACCCCGGTCGACTCGTTGGACGTCGAGCTCACAGCTTGGCGGTTCTTGCCCTGGTCGCTCGAGCGCGACTTCCTGGTCACCGACGACGCGGTGCTCGACCTCAGCGACCCGGGCCACCCTTCGTTGGTCGGCAGCGTCGCCCCCCCCCCTTCACCACAGTGGTCTCTTTCGACACCCGCCCCTTCCCCGGCTCGGAGACCGACTTGCTCCTGGCTCAGGTCTTGTGGCTCAGCAGTGGCACCCTGGCGCTGCACCGCATCTCTCGAGAGCACGGCATCGAGCAGATCTGGACTGAGCCGATCTTATATTCCGGGGGCTGCGCCTTCGAAGATGAGAGAGACCTGCTCTATCGAGTCGAATACTCATCGGTGTGGGTGCATGACGTCTCCGACCCCTATCAGCCTCTTCGAATCCATAAGCACCTCTTCTTCGAAGAGGTATATCAGCCGAACGGGAGGAGCCTTTTTCATCTGCTCTGCGAAGGCGAGATCCTCCATGTGAGTGCCCGGAATCACCGACCGGGCTACAACTACCGACGGGAGCAGATCCCCGTCTGGTTCGACGGCGCCCGCTTCGTCCCGGCGGGGAAGTCCCTGCACGCACCGATCGAACTCTGGCGACAGTACGGTTACTCGGGCTACTTGTGGTTCCGGGGCGGCCACAGCTCCGCTATTCTCACCTTCGCCCCGCCTCCGCGCGCGCGGCGCGAGGAGTGCTGCTGGGATGGGCCACCGCCGTTCGAGAGGTAGCGGTCTCTATCATGCGCGTCGCCCTCCTCCTCTTCTGCCTATGCGCCTCGACCGCCGCCCTCTCCGCACCGATCGGAGAGACACGGTATCGGCTCGAGGGGGTTCATCCGTACCCGACCTACGCCGACGGCGAGCACCTGATTCGCGCGGGAACGATCTTCCAGCGGGCGGCTCTTCGTAGATTCCGCGAGATCAGGAGGTCTGTATTTGTCTCTGCGCGGACCGACTAGCAAGCCCTGATTCCTACTCGCTCGACATGCTCCAGCAAAGGCGCTTGCTCGATCGCGGCCAATGCCACGACATCGAAGCGGTAGGGCAAGGGCAGCTCTTCGAGCTCCGCCGGCTCCAAACCGTGGATCGCGCTCCCGCGGCCTGCCTCTCCGCGAACCACTCGCGCAGCTTCTCGACGGCGTCCAGATAGCGCGCCTCGATCGCAAGAACGACATGGTTGAAGATCTCGGCATCGTAGGTGTGGGCGAGCAAACTGCGGTGATCGAGCATGTCGATCCGCACTTGGCCATCGTCCAGGATCTGGGCAGCGAACGCTTCCTTGACGACCGGTCGCGGAGTGATCGGCTCGATGACCTGGCCCTCGTGTTGCAGGTAGTCCTTCGGCGTCTTCCAGGCCAGCTCCACCGTGACCTCGCTGTAGAGAGGCGCGCATGACGACACGGGGGACGACATGGCGGACAGGCGTGCGCGCGACTCGTGCTCGCCGGCGACCCGTGGGGAGTGAGCGGCGCCCAGAAGGTCCGAGGAGGGTGTGCAGCCGTCTCTTGGCACGTTGGCCGGGGCGCCCCACCCATGCCTGCGCCGCAGGATCGATGATCACACCCGCGCGGTAGTCACCGGCGGGGGTCCCTGGGGGGATGGCGATATCTTCGGCGTGGGTCCAAACCGTGTTCCGGCCCGGGGCGTAGGTCTTGGTGTCCAGCAGCAGGTCTGAATTGGTGATCGTGTTGTTCACCGACAGGCGGAAGCTGGCTGCGACGGTGTGGCTGGAACGACCGTTGTTCTCGTGGGTGAACTGTACGCCAAGCGGCCCGCTCCAGCGCTGGTGGGCAGGCGGTTGGCCATGGGGAGCTCCTGCGAGTGCGCCGGGAGTCCACCGCGTGGCGGAGCTCCCGGTCATGGTGGTTGCGGACTCGATGCGTCCAGGCAGCAGACCGCAATCGACGGCTTTCTCGCCATGGCAGGCGCGTGAGGTGTGGTGACGACTGCGGGAAGACTGGGGCTGGCGAGGCCCGGGCCGCCGCAATCGGCGACATGGTTCAAGGGGGGTGGGCAGGATCGGGGCGATGTTGGGCGCGCCGGACGACAATGCGTGGGCGCCGCCGGCCGGTCTCGTTCTGAACGGAAATCTCTCCGCCGGCTACGTGTTGCGGGATTCCTCGAGCGCCTTGTCGAGCTGGATCCCGGCCCACTGCCATTTTGCCCGATGGTCGTACTGCTCGCTGTCGGTCAGATGGTCGTCGATCGCCGCTGCCGCCACACGATGCTCCTTTTCGGTGGCATCCTCAGCAAAGCGCCGGAACACGTTGATGTGCCAAAGCCCGTCCTCGCCCCTCTCGATCGGCGCGGGAGCGTACTCCACGCCGCCACACTGCTTCGCAACATCCTCCGCGATCTCATCTTCGATGACGATTCGCGGGTAGATCGCACACTTCGATTCCAGCTCGTATGCCTTGATCATGCCCCATCCAAAGACCACACCTTCCCCATGGTGCAAGGGGCCCTTGGCAATCCCGCCCCGGCAGAACACGCCGTTCTTCAAGAGACGAGTGGCGAGACGGCAGGCGTCGAACATGACCCTCATAGGCCCGATGTAGTCGGCCGGTCTGGAGATCACAGTGCAGTCAGAAAACGCCGTG